>JAHXHI010000163.1 GCA_025656775.1 gamma proteobacterium symbiont of Bathyaustriella thionipta | reverse complement strand
AAGTTTCACTACCTGAAAATGTAATTGCATTTAAGAAAAAATAATTTGGTCGGGGATGGCCGTTGTCACAACTAGGTCTACACCCGTACAAAACCGTCAACGCAGTCTAAAACAGGCTGAGCATATCGGTAAAGAACGGATACAAATTGCAGTGATTAATCTGCTAAATCGTTTTGATGATTTACAAGGTGGTTTTTCCGGTGCACCTAAATTTCCCAATGAAACCTATTTGTTTTTATTACTGGATACCGCTATTCGAGAACAGGATAAAGATGTTCTGGAGGCACTTAAACTGACCATGAATATGATGGCTCAGGGTGGTATTTATGACCAGGTCGGTGGCGGCTTCCATCGTTATTCAACCGATAATGAATGGCTGGTGCCTCACTTTGAAAAAATGCTCTACAATCAGGCGCATCTTGCCAGAACTTATCTGCAGCTTTATATGATTACTCGGGATGAATCTTATGAGCGAGTCGTCAGACAAACACTGGATTATATACTGCGTGATATGCGTGCCGAAAATAATGGTTTTTTCTCTGCCAGTGATGCTGATACTGAAGGTGAAGAAGGTAAATTTTTTCTCTGGACTGTCGATGAATTAAAAGACAGCCTGAATCCTGCTCTGGCAAAATTAGCGATTGCCTTATATGGTGTCACCAAAGAGGGTAATTTTAGTGAAGATCCGATGCAGGGTGCTTTACCGGAAGGAGAGGGTGGAACAACCATTTTAAATTTGCCGGGTTCTCTTTCTGAATTTGCCCAAGCCAATAAACTGGAATTGTCACAGCTCTATAATGATGTTGATCAGATCAGAGAAACATTATATAAAAAACGTCAAACCCGAATCGCACCAGCAATTGATGACAAAATAGTGACCGCATGGAATGGTATGATGATCACGGCCTTTGCTAAAGCGGGCAGAGAATTTTATGAAGAAAAATAGTAACTATTCAGCATAAATTTAAAAAAAATTGAAAAAAAAAGCTTGACAGAAAAGTTATGTAATTTATTAAAACCGACATGTCTATGCA
>JAHXHI010000398.1 GCA_025656775.1 gamma proteobacterium symbiont of Bathyaustriella thionipta | reverse complement strand
TCCATAATGGTTTATTGATCTGATCCTTGTTTATGTAAAAAGTTCCCTTATTATATCAATTTTTCTCATTTATAATGATCTTGCCCTGGGGTATCAGAAGAGTTTGACCAAAAATGGATACCATGTTCGGAAAGGCCGGTAGCGCACCAGAAGCCGCGAATTTCATTGTCCTGTATAAACCACCCTGTGGCTCCATGGGCATCAATACCACCCGTATAGCAGGAATAAGAATTGCTCTGATCAGTTTCCACAAAATGACGACCGCTGTCAGTTAGTTCAATCAATGAGTTTTTTATGATACCAAAATTGGCTGCATAAGGACCGGACAGGTTGATTTTTATTGCCTGTTCTCCGGGATCAATAATATGGATATTGCTGATCAGGGTATTTTCCACATCACTATTGCTGCCGCCCATAACATGGATAGGATGATCCTGAGCTCGTTTAAGAGTGAGATCGGCAAGCGTTACATCAGAAGCAACGACCTGAAAGATTTCAGTGGTTTGATAGTTACCATCCAGAATCACGCTTTCTCTATCCCCGCTTTGTGAACGAACCGTCACTCCACTGACTGCTATGCGCAGATACTGGCCGGAAAGCTGATAATCTCCATCACTGATAAGAATAGTTCGATCACCACCATTCCGGGTGTTATTGACCGCATTGACCAGTTCAGAGACCGTACTGACAATCACTTCTGCATAAACAGAGGAAACAGGGAGTATTCCCATAAAAAAAACATAAATGATAATACGCCAATCAGAAAAAGGAATGATATTAGTTCACCAGTAAAAAGATAATAGGATTAATTGAAAAATTGTTTGTTATACTGCCGTTAACATTGGTTTATCCCCATCTACTCCGTTAACTTTATTGTAGTCGAAATGTGGCACCGGAACGATTGATCATACCCCAGTTTCACAGACACTCTGAATCAGGAAATAATACCTGAAACTGGAGTCAATAAATAAAAGAGAGAAAGAAACGATCACATTCAGAAGAATATAGTGGACCCCGAAAACTGGACAATAGGTTAAGATATAAGAGCTAACCTAATGGGGAACCTAAAAATGAGTAGAAAGAGAAAATC
>JAHXHI010000247.1 GCA_025656775.1 gamma proteobacterium symbiont of Bathyaustriella thionipta | reverse complement strand
AAAACTGGCTGCATGACAGCAGAAATGATGATGGATATTATATATCTTATTTTTTAATTGTGTTGTCTTGACAGTGGGGTCCACTATAGAATTTAAACAAGAAGCCATTTGATTAGTATTAAATCTGGCAAGCCTAAAATGCATATTGCACGTGAACTCATTATATCAGATAGTTAACTATAGAGTTGGCTTTTTCGCTAATGATGAAGCAAAATCAAGAGGTCTAATTATTGAAGACCATCAAAAGAACTTGCATAGGACCTGGACTGTTTTATTCCCAATAGAGTTGTATACTTTTTTTTCTATTAGGTATAATCAATACAGCCTTTCAGCCTGGTATTAAATAACCAGGCATACTTAACTATTACTGAGAATTTAATATGGATAATAATACAAATGTTACCTGGCATGATCATAGCGTTTCTCGAGAAATGCGCGAAAAGAAAAATAATCATAAAGGATGTGTGATCTGGTTTACTGGGTTAAGTGGTTCAGGAAAAAGTACGATTGCCAATACTTTAGATCATAAACTTCATCAGCTTGGTATACAAACTGTCGTACTGGATGGTGATAATGTCCGTCATGGACTTAATGCCGGCCCAGGAATGTTAGACTTCTCCCATGGAGCAAAATTCTCAAAACGTTTTGGACTGGGGTTTTCTGCTATTGACCGGGAAGAAAATATTCGTCGTATAGGAGCTGTAGCTGAGATATTTGCTCAGACAGGTGTTATAGCTCTTACTGCCTTTATAAGCCCCTATCATGTTGATCGGGATAGAGTGCGTAATACGTTAAAAGAAGGCGACTTTATTGAAGTCTTTGTAGATGCCCCTATTGAGATCTGTGAGCATCGAGATCCTAAAGGACTTTACAAAAAAGCACGGGCAGGTGAAATTAAAGGGGTTACTGGTATTGATGATCCCTATGAAGCACCCGTATCACCTGAACTTACTCTATTAGCTGCAGAAAAAACACCCGACATACTGGCAGATGAAGTCATTACTTTTTTAAATAGTAAAGATATTATCAGTATATAACATGAAGTAAAGTCAAAAATATTCGCATTGATTAAAAGATAGCTGTGGGCTGACTTTAAATTGATGGGTTGAGTATGGCCAACTTATATGATGTAAATTCCCACGTTTTTAATCACAAAAATTGATGCTATAAAGCAAAAACCCCCTTAAATAAGTT
>JAHXHI010000226.1 GCA_025656775.1 gamma proteobacterium symbiont of Bathyaustriella thionipta | reverse complement strand
AAACTGGCTGCATGACAGCAGAAATGATGATGGATATTATATATCTTATTTTTTAATTGTGTTGTCTTGACAGTGGGGTCCACTATAATGACTGCGGTTAATACGGCCATAGAAAATAGAATAATACGTTCAGGTCAGTTTATTATTGTTCATGATGAGCACTCAAGCAATGTTCAATTATCAGGGATATTTGAAAACAAAGAAGTCATATCAAAAAACTGTATGGAAAAATATGAACAGTTCTCAATGGAATTAAAAAATAGCGAAACAGGTCAGGCTATCTGGACAGATAAAAAACGATTTAAATAAAGGCTTCTTTTATTTCAGTTCACAATAGAGTAATACCCTATCCTATCCACTTAATATTTACCTAACTAACATCATTTAAATAATGGCAAAATTACCCGAAAAAACCAAACAAATTGCACAAGTACATGCACAATTAATTAATAGCGTTGTAATGGCTTGTCATAATAAAACAATAGCCCCTCAATTAGAGCCGGTTTTACAATCATCTGCTCAAAATGGCTGGATTGATTTAGTGGCACGTATTCGCAAAATTATGGCCGGATCACGTAATACAAAATTGTTGATTGGCCTTGATGAAGAAGATGCTGGCATAATCCTGGCCATTTTAGTGGGCTTGCAGGATTCAACGCAATTACCCAAAATAACCAATGAGGCGGATTCAAAATTTGCAGCACCCGGTTTGGCAAAGATGATTCATGCTGCGTCAAAAGGTGACGTGACTGCACTTTCAGCCCTTGGTGATATGGCCCAGCAAATGGTGACGGCAACAGGAGATATTCGATATCTGGGGGCCGTGATACAACCAATAATTAATGGTGAGAGAGATATAAAACGATTAACTAATCACATGGGTGAGCAAGGTGTAAAATTAGTTGAGGGTTTATTAGAAGAATTAGAACAGTTAAACTCAGAGTAAACTGATCGCTGATGTTAACACGCTTACGTGCAGAAGGTTGGCCTCAGGATCTGCTTGTATCCCCTGGGGAAATTATGTCGGTTGGATCGTCATTGTTGCCAGTCTGTCCATTTTTCTGCAATTAGCATACAGAAAATATCCACCGGGTAAAAAAATTGGACGGGATCTTCTCGTCGCATTTGGTGCAATAATTCCATCATTTATTTCCGTCTTCACACTCTTAACAGGCTATCTCTGGTTAACAGAAAAGAACTGGATTCCTGAAGTGATTATTGAGTATGGCCAACTTATATGATGTAAATTCCCACGTTTTTAATCACAAAAATTGATGCTATAAAGCAAAAACCCCCTTAAATAAGTT
>JAHXHI010000282.1 GCA_025656775.1 gamma proteobacterium symbiont of Bathyaustriella thionipta | reverse complement strand
AGAAATTGAAAGCTATTTATGAATCCTGTATTGTGGATTTATTGAAAAAGTATTAAAAATAGGGGTTATTCTACAGCCTCGTTGTTCTGTGCAGCCAGTTTTTCTGCATGTAAAATGCCTGAGGATCTGTCCACAGGTGATTTAGGGATTATTATTGAGCGTATGGATGGTTCAGTTTTAATCATCAACAATAGTTCTCTTTCTATATTGTGTCGAATTGAAGGACTGGGCGATTTATCTCATGCCTCCGCTGTTTTTTCCCGTGATGCACGTTATGCCTTTGTTTTTGGTCGCGATGGCGGTTTAACTAAAATTGACTTACTAAAAGGTCAGATATCAAAGCGCATCTTACAGTCAGGTAATTCCATTGGCGGTGCTATTTCACAAGATGGTCAATATATTGCTGTGTCAAACTATGAACCCGGCGGGGTCAATATATTTGCGATTGATGATCTGTCGCTAGTCGCTAAACTCCCTGCACTCTATGGTGAAAGCAATATGGCTTCAAAAACGGTAGGTCTGGTGGATGCGCCGGGCAACCAGTTTATCTTCAGCCTTTATGACGGCAATGAAATCTGGCAAGTTCAGATGGATAGCAAAAGCAATAAAATCAAATCTGATGTAAAAAAATATAATGCCGGTAAAGCACCTTATGACGGATTAATCAGTTCTAATGGGCGCTATTATATAGCCGGACTATTTGGCGAAGACGGTCTCAACCTGCTTGATTTATGGCACCCGGAAAAAGGTACAAGTAAAATTCTCAGCCATTATGGTAAAGGCCAGAAAAAATTGCCTGTCTACAAAATGCCGCATTTAGAAGGCTGGGCTATTGCCGGTAACCATGCTTTTTTACCTGCTGTCGGACTGCATGAAGTACTGGTTGTTGACACAAACAGTTGGAAGAAAGTCACTCGAATTAAAGTCCATAGTCAGCCCGTGTTCGCCATGGCAAGTCCGGATGATCGTCAGATTTGGGTTAATTTTGCATTTCCTGATAATAATACGCTTCAGGTTATTGACTCTGAGTCATTTAAAATCATCAAACAATTTCAGCCTGGTAAAGGCATATTACATATGGAATTTACCCCCAGAAGTGAACATGTCTGGGTTTCAGTCAGAGATAATGACGAGATTATTATCTACGACACACAAACATTAGAAGAAATAAAACGCTTACCGGCTAAAAAGCCCAGCGGAATTTTCTTTACTTCCCGTGCTCATCGCATCGGTTTGTAACTATAGTGGACCCCGAAAACTGGACAATAGGTTAAGATATAAGAGCTAACCTAATGGGGAACCTAAAAATGAGTAGAAAGAGAAAATC
>JAHXHI010000358.1 GCA_025656775.1 gamma proteobacterium symbiont of Bathyaustriella thionipta | reverse complement strand
TAATCTTAGAAATTGAAAGCTATTTATGAATCCTGTATTGTGGATTTATTGAAAAAGTATTAAAAATAGGGGTTATTCTACAGCCTCGTTATCCAATCTGGTGGCTGGTACCGCCGCAGTTTGAAGATGACTATGATGACTATGTTGAAAATATTGTTCACAAGCGCTTACTCAATGAATATGATTTTTTAAACTTTGGTTCAATTAATCATATTCAGGCCGAAGAGTTTTATGGGGCAACCTTGTGGCATATTTATAAAGGAATTGATTCGCCCTATAAATCAATACTGAAGCTTTTGTTAATGGAAAGCTATGCCAAAGAATATCCTGATATTAACCTGCTTTGTCTGCAATTTAAGAAAATGGTTTATCAGTATGATAAGCCGGATATCAATAAGCTGGATCCTTATATTATGATGATGGATAAAATTACTGCCCATCTGAATGAAGAAAACAGCCTCAAACGTCTGGAATTAGCAAGACAATGCCTGTATTTAAAAGTCAATGAATCATTAACGGAATTAAAAAGTGTACCATCACATGAGTGGCGTAAAAAAATTATGTATAAGATGGTGGAACAATGGCAATGGAAGCAGCCTCAGCTGATATTACTCGATGACAGAAATAAATGGAAAATCCAAGAAGTCAGTAAAGAACATAAAAATATTATTGATGCGTTAACGTTCAGCTATCGAAAATTGTCAGATTTTTTTCGCTATCAAAACAAAGATATTCGTATTAGTAAGCGTGATTTACATATTTTAGGCCGTAAGCTCTATGCCGCTTTTGAAAAAAAAGCAGGTAAAATAGAAATCATTAATCGGGATAGTGAAATTGATCTGTATGAATCTCATGTATCACTTTATCCCATCACTCATGATAAGAAAGGCAAGGCTCTCAATGAACATGGCTGGGCTTTATACATGGGAGCAATCAGCAGTATTGATAACAAAACGCCTGCACCCGCTAAAAAGTCCAATCACTTACTTAAACTCATCTGCTGGGGATTTTTTAACCGGGTGATATCCAGTCAAAGCAGTTTTATTTTAGGCAAAGAGATAACGGTTCTCAGTGTTCATGAGATTAAACAGATTATTGAAACACTGGAAAGTATTTTTCCGGATGCATCTCCGGGTTATGCGGGTATTGATACTTTAGTTAAACCTGCGCAGCTGGATTTGAACATTCTTTTTTTGAACATAGGAAACGATCCCTTTCTCAATCATCACTCAATGGGCACGCAAATTGCGACCAGACAAACAAACTCCCTTAATTAGTGTCCATCCGTAAATAGCCTTTTTTTAGCATTCAACTAAAAAAAAGGCCATACAAAATCATATTCAGCTTTCTTAAAATTT
>JAHXHI010000076.1 GCA_025656775.1 gamma proteobacterium symbiont of Bathyaustriella thionipta | reverse complement strand
TGTAAGTTCAAGTCTTGCATTGGAATTGTTATTTGATAAAAAGTTACCTGATTTTATCTGAGATTAAAAATCATGCTGAATAGTTACCAGAATTTTTTTATTCGTTGCTACAAATATGGCTGTTATGGCTTTAGTCGGCATTGTTTTTCAACTACTGGGTATTCAGGGCTTATTAGCTCAAAATGGTGTCGATCTTAATTTAACGGGCGTGATGGTCATGTCTTTAGTGGTGGGCTTCAGTGGCTCGATTATTTCATTATTCATGTCAAAATCGATGGCTAAGCGTTCCATGGGGGTTCATATAATTGAACAGCCGGCCAATAATGCTGAGCGTTGGTTAATGGAAACGGTCTATCGTCAGGCTGAGCAAGCTGGGATTGGTCGTCCGGAAGTGGGTATTTTTGATTCACCTCAGCCCAATGCTTTTGCTACCGGAGCCAATCGGAATGCGGCACTGGTAGCGGTCAGTACGGGCTTGCTGAATGCCATGACCCAGGATGAGGTTGAAGCAGTTCTTGGGCATGAAGTCAGTCATGTGGCTAATGGAGATATGATCACAATGGCTTTAATACAGGGTGTTGTGAATACGTTTGTGATGTTTTTATCAACAGTAATTGGTCATTTAATTGATAGAATTGTATTTAAAACAGAGCGAGGACATGGCCCCGCTTATTATGTGACGAGTATTATTGCACAATTAGTGTTGTCGGTATTAGCCAGTATTATAGTGATGTGGTTTTCACGTCGGCGTGAATTTCGTGCGGATAAAGGCGGTGCTGATCTTGCAGGTCGGCAGAAAATGATTGCTTCATTGCGCCGTCTACAGCAAGCTCATGAACCTCAGGATTTACCTGACCAAATGGCAGCTTTTGGTATTGCAGGCGGTGTGGGTGATGGTTTGAAGGCATTGTTTTTAACCCATCCACCTTTAGAACAGCGTATTGCTGCTTTAGAAAATATGAAGTAAAACGCTTTAAATAACTTTAAATAACTTAGAGAAAAAATCCCCTTTTTTGTTTTAAATCACTTAAAATTAAACTATATTGCAATGATACCGATAATAAAAATATAAAGCCGTTAATTAAGTGTCAGTTTAAAGTAAAAATGAGGGGATTTAATGAAAAATTCATTGTGGGGGAAGTTCTGTCTTAACTTTACCATCAAACGTAAATTAAGATTGTCATATATATTCTTTCTTTCCGTTATTTTATTTGGCAGCAGCTCATTTATTTATAATGGCTATCAACAACAAACAGTAATAAGTGATGTTACCCTCAAAAGTAATCCAATCATTCTTGAGCTGCAAAGTATACGAGAAGGTATTTCTGAACTATCAGCCAGTAGTGGCCTCTATCTCCTGACACGCGAGAAAAAATACCAGAAGGATTATCAGCAAGCCTTTGAAGTACTACTTCAACATATATCATCCCTTGAATCTCATCATAGCACTCTATAGTGGACCCCGAAAACTGGACAATAGGTTAAGATATAAGAGCTAACCTAATGGGGAACCTAAAAATGAGTAGAAAGAGAAAATCA
>JAHXHI010000100.1 GCA_025656775.1 gamma proteobacterium symbiont of Bathyaustriella thionipta | reverse complement strand
AGGAAGTTTCACTACCTGAAAATGTAATTGCATTTAAGAAAAAATAATTTGGTCGGGGATGGCCGTTGTCACAACTAGGTCTACACCCCCTCCTGACTGTTCTTTAGGGAGCTTAAAATAGCAAGCTGGTGAGTGCTCTAAAACTCCCATCGCATTTTTTACTGCGCCGCCATTGGCTAGTATTTTTGTCGATTGATAACCTTCTTTGGTCAACAATAGACTTAATTCATCTATAAATTCATTATAGACTTTATGTTGTAATGAATGACGATCGCATAAGATAGTTACTACGTCTTTATCCTCAGTAAACATGCTACTGACTGGTATTTTATTAATTAAACTATTCTGTCCCTTTATCGCTGTATACAATTTTTCTTCACAGGGATCATAGATAACGCCCAGCATTGATTCCCCACTTTTTGAAACCAAAGCAATAGAGACAGAATAACCAGGCTCAGATTCACTATAGTAAAGGGTGCCATCAAGTGGATCAATGCACCAGAAAAAATCTTTATCCAGGCGAGAGCCATCATCCACTGATTCTTCGGTAAGTATTGCCAGATCATAAACCTGACAACTCTGTGACAAGGATTTTAAAATTTTTTCCTGTGCCAGCAAGTCGACTTCTGTCACTATTTTTGCGGCTAAACTATCCGCTCCTTGTTTTAAACGATGACTAACGTGATTTCTTTCATGATAGCGAATAATATCGCCTGCCTGAAGAGCAGCTGAAATAGCACATTGAGATAAATAATCAAGATTGTTTTGACTGAGTTTCATTGTCTTAAATTAAATAGGATTAGAGTGAGGCAATCGTTTCTCGGGCTATACGTTCACTATAACCATGAATTTTCCAGTGTCCGGGACTCCAGCCTTTGACGAAACGATGAAAGTCAGTCCAGGCAACCGGGTAAAGTGCTCTCCAATCGTATTCCAGTTGATGTTGATCAACTTGAGACTTGTGACGATTTAATGCCTGTTTTAGTGCAGAAAAGTAATAATCTAATAAATCATCCTGGAATTGCTCACACTCATCTTCGTACAGACAACTCCCGATAAAATAAGCCACATCTTTCATACCACAACCACCACCCACATACTGAAAATCAACTGCTGCAACCTTTGAATCATCCGGGGAAAAACAAAAATTAGCTAATTTAGCATCGCCATGAACAAAAGTTTTAAAGGCAGTGGATTTTAACTTATTATCTATTTTGCCAGCCGCTTTTTTTAGAGGCTGATCATGCAATGCTTTGAGTTCATCAGGGCGAGTATCCAAATGCCAATAGGTACCTGTTTTCCATAAGTTTTCTGGTTTTTTACCCATAAAAGTTGCATGGAAGTTTGCTAACCAGTCAAGACAAAGCTGCATATCAAGCAATGAAGCTGAGCTTTTCCTATAATTAAATCCACTGGCATCAAGATCTTCAAGCACTATAAACACTTCATCACCATGACTTTCCAGGGGGTGCAGGTCTTCTTGTGATATATAAAACAACAACTTAATATCAAAAAGAAGTGTTTTCGTGAAAAATTATCGGCTAGATATTGAA
>JAHXHI010000346.1 GCA_025656775.1 gamma proteobacterium symbiont of Bathyaustriella thionipta | reverse complement strand
TTCAATATCTAGCCGATAATTTTTCACGAAAACACTTCTTTTTGATATTAAGTTGTTGTTTTATATATCACAAGAAGACCTGCACCCGTGACCAATAATGGTTTCAGTTTTGCCATAGCTTTGCGCTGAAGGTGGTACCGCATACATTTCAGCCGTGTCGATATAATTAATTCCATTTGCCAGGGCAAACTCAATTTGTTCATTCGCATCCAGCTGGTTATTTTGTGAACCCCAGGTCATACTACCCAGACAGATATTAGATACATTGAGATCACTATGACCCAGAGTGACATATTGCATATTTTTCCCTTCAATTTATTAAGCTAAATAGACTGATCACGCTTACTTTATCAGTTCAGTTTACAAGCAATCATTCATTTTCTCCAGACGTTCAAGTCAATGGCATACTTCTGTTTAACAGACAAAATGTCACACAATAATTGCTACATTGAGCAAAATGGTTTATAAAAGGCTTTTAAATTTAAAGGTAGTGAGACCTCATGGCGATTAAACAAGATCAAATTGTTGCGATTAAATACAGTGCATCAATCAATAGTGAAGTAATTGATAATAACATCGAAGATGATGCACCATTATTTTTTATGTATGGCCGTGGACAAATGATGCCGGGCCTGGAAACTCGTATTGCTGATATGAACATAGGTGATTCTTCTGATTTAGAAATACCTGCAGATGAAGCTTATGGTGAACACAATCCTGAAGCGATTCAAACCGTACCGAAAGAACATCTGGCCCATCTGGAACTGCATGAAGGCCTGGTATTACAAGGACAGGGTGAAAATGGTGAACCCGTTATGGTTGTTGTGAAAGAAATTAATGATGACACTGTGGTGATGGACCATAATCACCCGATGGCTGGTCAGGATGTTAGTTTTTCTGTCACCATTCAGGATATTCGTGATCCCAGTGAAGAAGAACTAACGATGGGCATTGCTGCAGAAAACCAGCATCACCATCATGAAGAAGGTGGCTGCTGCGGAGGCGGTCATGACGATTCAGCTGACCATTCTTCCAATAACGAAGGTGGTTGCGGTAGTGGCCAGGGCGGCGGCTGCGGTTGTCACTAAGCCATCAAACTCTTTTTTTAAAAGATATCAACGGGTGAAACATCCATACCATCATAAGTATGGATGTTCATTTTTTCAGCTAAGTGATAAAACGCCTGATTTCTTTTATTGAGAGAATCAACACTATGCTGCTCAATTTTTTCAACTTGCAGCCAATACAGTTTATCCGGATAAGACTGGTTAATATCAACCACCTCATAACCCTGTTGTTCCAGTTCTATGGCCATTTTTTCCAGGGGCTCTTTATTTTTATCTTTAAAAAAATACCCCCAGGCCAGCTGCTGCTCCATATTCCAGCCTGCTTTACGCATTTTTTCAAAAAGCTGTTCAATATCATATATCGTAATCATTTGAGCATATTGCCTAATATAATATGCATAAAAAAACCGACTCAAGTCGGTTTTTTTATGCATTAATTCTGTCTGCTTATATCAAAAAAAAGTGTAACTATTCAGCATGATTTTTAATCTCAGATAAAATCAGGTAACTTTTTATCAAATAACAATTCCAATGCAAGACTTGAACTTA
>JAHXHI010000410.1 GCA_025656775.1 gamma proteobacterium symbiont of Bathyaustriella thionipta | reverse complement strand
GGTTGTCACACATTATTAGGTGAGGGCGCTTATTTTGCACCTGAGCTGGGTAATGTCTATACCCGCTTTGGAAATAGTACCGATGCCATAAAAGGCTTTATCATGAGCCGCCCTAAGGATGGTATTCCTGGTCGTCGCAGCATGCCTCAGTTTAACCTGAGTGAAGAAGAGCTGACCGGCATCGCCGAGTTCCTGAAATGGACCTCAGAAGTCAATACGGCTAACTGGCCACCAAATATTCAAGGTTAAGGGGAGCTAGACAATGCAATATCAATCACAATCCGTGGCGAAGCTGTATTTTATCGCTGCTATCGGCCTGTTCTTAGGTCAAATACTTTTTGGTACCGTTCTGGGTGCTCAATATATCTGGGGTGACTTCTTATTCCCGGCTATTCCGTTTAACGTGGCCCGTATGGTACACACCAACCTGCTTATCGTGTGGTTACTGTTCGGCTTTATGGGTGCGGCTTATTATCTCATCCCGGAAGAATCAGAAACTGAACTGTTCAGCCCCATGCTGGCTATCCTGATGTTCTGGGTATTTCTTGTGGCCGGTGCAGCAACCATTTTAGCGTATTTACTGGTGCCTTATGCCACTTTGGCTGAGCTGACCATGAATGACATGCTGCCGACCATGGGACGAGAATTTCTCGAACAACCCACGATTATCAAAATAGGCATCGTTGTGGTGGCGTTGAGCTTCCTGTTTAATATCGGTATGACCATGCTCAAAGGTCGTAAGACCGTTATCAGCATGATCATGTTTATTGGTCTGACGGGCTTAGCAGTATTTTTCTTATTCGCTTTCGTCAATCCTCACAACCTGATTGAAGATAAATTCTGGTGGTGGTGGGTTGTCCATCTATGGGTTGAAGGTGTCTGGGAATTGATCATGGGTGCGATGCTGGCCTTCGTTCTGATTAAGACCACGGGTGTTGACCGTGAAATCATTGAAAAATGGTTATACATCATTATCGCCATGAGCTTAATCACCGGTCTGATTGGTACAGGTCACCACTACTACTGGATTGGTACACCGGAGTACTGGCAGTGGTGGGGTTCAATCTTCTCAGCCATGGAGCCTATCCCCTTCTTCATGATGGTGTTATATGCCTTCAATATGGTGAACCAGCGTCGTCGTGAACATCCGAATAAAGCGGCGGTTCTCTGGGCACAGGGTACGGCAGTGATGGCCTTCTTAGGAGCAGGTGTGTGGGGATTCATCCATACCCTTGCGCCAGTGAACTACTACACTCACGGAACCCAGGTCACTGCAGCCCACGGTCATATGGCCTTCTATGGTGCTTATGTGATGATTAACCTGGCCATTATTTCTTATGCCATGCCGTTGCTCAATGGTCGTGCAGCAGCAAACAGCAATAAGTCTCAGGTGGTTGAAATGTGGTCTTTCTGGTTAATGACGATTGCCATGGTCTTTATTACCTTGTTCCTGACGGCGGCAGGTGTCCTGCAGGTCTGGTTACAACGTTATACAGAAACCCCAATGGGCTTTATGGAAGTACAGGACAAATTAGAGATATTCTATATGATGCGTGAAATCGCAGGTATTGTCTTCCTGATTGGTCTGGGCGTTTATATCTATAGCTTCTTCGTCGGCGGTGAAGAGGAAGCAAG
>JAHXHI010000328.1 GCA_025656775.1 gamma proteobacterium symbiont of Bathyaustriella thionipta | reverse complement strand
TCATCATCATCATCAATTTTATCAATTTTTTGTTTAATGACTTTTCCTGTAGATGCATTAATTTCAATATCATGAACATTCTGGTTACGACTAACCATCTCTATTTCCCAAACAGCCTGGCCATCATCAGTACTATATTCTATTTTAGCCGCTTTACCTGGGACAGCATTTCGTGCGATTTCAAGTGCCTGCTCCAGAGAAATTTTTGCAGAAGTCACCATAATTGCATCATTTGTACCTTGTTGCTCTGCCTGTGCAGTTGTCAAAAAAACAAGCGCGCTTGAACAAAAAACCAAAGTAATTCCGAATAGATATCTTGATAATTTCATAATTTTATCTCCTGTTTATTTATATAAAAACCATCATTAATTTTTTATTGATGATGGTTTTATGATAAAGACTCCAACTTAGCCTGACATTAGTCTGATAAAACAGTTTGTATTTTATTATGCTGTATTGTTAGATGGGTGACCATAGATAAAATACAGGTTAAAAAGACCAGATTAACAATTAGCATATCTAAACCTATGCCACCTTGATCAACAGGTTGAATAAGGAAATCGCCTAGTGAAGCACCCAGAGGACGAGTTAATACATAAGCTAACCAGAATGCTAAGACTGCATCTATTTTAAAAATGTAATAAGCCAGTGCTATGGATGCAATCAGACCTGAAAATAATATGAGTGCAGCATCATATCCCATGGCAAAATGTTCTGAAATCAAATCACCAACTCCAGTGCCCAGGGAAAATGCCAATAAGATAACAAGCCAATAATAAGCCTCACGCTTACCTGTATCTATGGAATGAATGGATAAGGTTTTTTCACTTTGATACCATACATAAAAACCAGCTAACATCATTATTGTGAAGATAATACTGAGATGAACAAGGCTTACACCCATTATATCAACCAGTATGTCAGTGATCAGAGTCCCTAAAATACTCATTAAAACAACAATGCTCCAATAGTTAGCAGGTACATAGCGCTTAAACTGAGTAAATTGTAATATAAGCAATATGCTCATAATAATGCTCATGGCAATAGTAACTGAAGGCATACCAAAACCGAGATCAAAAGCCAGATAATCCGCCCCCGTTTCACCGACTGTAGTCGATAGAACTTTTATTATCCAGAAAAGCAGTGTCACTTCTGGAACTCTCATCAATGTTTTTTGAACGATATTCATAAGCATAACCTCTTATAATATTAAGTTAATTTAATTTAATTTAATTTAATTTTAAAACAGAATGAATATAATAATATTGTAAGAAGAAAAACTTAGCCAGAAATTAGGTAATGAAGTGTTAGCTTTGAGTTATTTTAAGTTTCGTTTAAAAACAGCTAAATGCAGAGTATGCAATATGGGTGTTTGAGCAAAATCTTTTTCCAGCTCATAGCCTGCATTGTGAAAATATCGCTTAATATCTTTTAATGAAGAGGTTTGCTGACTTGATTTTCTTCCACCAAAAATAACACGTACTTTTCTTTTAAAAGAGGTCATGGAAACAGGTGATAAATACGATATCAATACATACTTATTAGAAACACGGCACAGTTCGTTAATCACATGTTGTCTGGCTTCAGATGTCAGTAGATGATGAAAAAAACGAAAACATAATACTGCATCAAATACCTCATCATCAAAAGAGATATTTTTTAAATTATCCTGTTTAA
>JAHXHI010000373.1 GCA_025656775.1 gamma proteobacterium symbiont of Bathyaustriella thionipta | reverse complement strand
CATAGACATGTCGGTTTTAATAAATTACATAACTTTTCTGTCAAGCTTTTTTTTTCAATTTTTTTTAAATTTATGCTGAATAGTTACGAAGGTATCTTTTAAAATGTCTTTTTCTGTCAGTAGTGCCACAATTAAACAGCCGGTTTCTGCCAGATTGATTGTGTGTGCTTTTAGCAGCATATGCGCTAAGTGGGGATGCATACCCAGACTCAGCATTTTTTTGCCATGGGCTGTGATTCTTCCTGATGAATCAATGGCCTGTAACGAAGATAATAATTCCCTGGCTTGTGCTGCGGCACCGGGGGAAGGCAGATCAAGCCATTGTAATTCATCGACTTCCTGAATACCCCATTGTGCCAACTCAAGGATTATGGGGGCTAAATCTGAGCGTAATATTTCAGCCTTTTGATGTTTATGTAATTGTCTATGCCGGCTTTCACTCCATAGACGATAGCAAACACCCGCGCTGAGCCGACCTGCCCGGCCACTGCGTTGTTGTGCTGAATCCTGTGCGATCATTATAGTGTGTAAGGCATTCATGCCCGAACCGGGATTAAAATAGGATTCCCTTTGTAAGCCTGAATCAATGACAATATTAATGCCTTCAATGGTCAGACTGGTTTCAGCAATATTGGTAGCCAGCACGACTTTTCTTTGTCCTGCAGGAGGTGTACCAATAGCCTGATCCTGCTGATGTTTGCAGAGATCACCATAAAGAGGGCTGACAATAATGTTTTGACCACTGCTTTTAGTCACACTCAGTAATTCTTTTTCAAGCTGTTTAATTTCTTTGACACCCGGCAGAAAAATTAAAATATTACCCTCATAGTGTGCCAGAGCGGTCATTGTTTTTTGGCTGATTATGGCAGTCAAATTCCATCTGTCAACAGGCGGTGAATTATCGGCCTGATAAATAATATCTACAGAGAAACTTTTCCCCTGGCTGGTGATAACCGGGGCATTGTGACCTGGGCTGTTCAACAGATTTGCCAGTGCTTTGGTATTCAAGGTCGCTGACATGATGAGAATTTTAAGCGTTTCAGTCAATAACTCCTGACTTTGCAGACAAAATGCCAAAGAGAGATCGGCATTGATATTACGCTCATGAAATTCATCAAAAATCACCAGTCCAACCCCTTCGAGTTCAGGATCAGCCTGTAATTTTCGTGTTAAAATACCCTCAGTCAGCACCAGTATTCGGGTCTTTTTGCTGATACGTTTGTCCTGGCGGATTTGATAACCAACCGTTTCGCCCACTTTTTCGCCTAATATGTGAGCCATTCGTGCCGCTGCATTACGAGTGGCCAGGCGACGAGGCTCGAGAATGATAATCTGCTTATTGTCCAGCCATGGTTCTTGTAAAAGAGCTAATGGCACCAGTGTGGTTTTTCCTGCGCCCGGCGGTGCCTGCAGGATCAGGCGATTAGACTGTGACAGCCTGGTTTTAATCTCAGGCAATACCTGAGTGACGGGAAGATTCTGCATGTTCATATTATAACGTAAAAATCGTGTTTCTTAATCTTATTCTCAGGCCTCTATTGCTTTCATATATCCTGTAGTATTTCAATATTAGTCAGTATTCATAAAGTTATCAGCAAAGTCCGGTGAACCGAAAAGTCATTATTATACAAGGGATAAAGTAAGGACAGGAATAAACTTTTCGCAGTAAGTTTACATTTT
>JAHXHI010000089.1 GCA_025656775.1 gamma proteobacterium symbiont of Bathyaustriella thionipta | reverse complement strand
ATCTTCTCTTATGGCGCTGACGGCCGCAGCGGTGGTACGGATGCGGCAGCGGATATCGGTAACTGGATGTTATAAGAATTATTGATGAAATACTGTGATGAATAATAAAACCAGTGTCGGTCAGCGGCGCTCACGACTGTGCTGCAATCAGGGCTTTAGCCTGATTGAGATCATGATTGTCGTGCTGATAATCGGTATCAGTGCCAGCATGGCTGTCTTGTATATTGACAATAGTGATGATCGCTTAAAATCAGAAGCAAAACGTCTTCTGGGGATGACTCAGTTAGTACGTGATGATGCAATTATTACCGGGCGTAGTTTAGCAATGATTGTTGAGCGCACAAATTATTATTTTTCATTCCTTGAAAATGGCAAGTGGCTGCCTCTATCGGCTAAACCGTTTAAAAAAATTACCGTCAGTGATGACATACAGTTACGTTTTATTTTATCCGATAAACGAGATGACAGCAGTAAACAGCCAGCTAACCTGTTTTATTTTTTACCAACGGGTGAAACCAGCGAGTTTCAGGTCTGGATCAGTAATGCAGACACGCAATATCATTTAAGCAGTACTCCCCTGGGAGAATTGTCTTTAAAACGTATGGAACTCTGATGAAACCCTATCACTTGATTGCTGGCAATAAACAACAGGGTTTCACCCTGATAGAAATTATTATTGCATTAGTGGTCATTGCCGTGGCACTGGGGGCTGTCATTGCCACGACAGGTAATAGTTTCAAGCATGCGGCCCATATTAAAGATAAAACTCTTGCTTTATGGGTTGCACAAAATACCATTGCCGAAATGACCATCGCTAATCAATGGCCGGCAAATGGTACGCAATCGGATAATGCGATGATGGCTGGTAAGCAGTGGTATATTAAACGTGCAATCAAAGTCACCCCGGATAGTAATATCCGCAGAATGGATTTATCGGTTTATAGTGACGAAAAAACACAAGATAAGGTGGTTTCATTAACCACCTATCTGATGAAACCTCAAGCGCTCAAGACGCCATGAAGCGCAGAAATTTTTATATCACCTTCAAACAAGCGGCGGGATTTACCCTGCTGGAGTTAATGGTGGCTATCAGTATTTTTGCTGTCGTGTCCTTATTAACCATGGGCGGACTGAGTAATATACTTGAGACACAAGCCCATGCAGAAAAGAGTTTACAGCGACTGAGCCGTTTTCAAATGGTATTTGCTGTCATGTCACGGGAACTCAGACAATTATCGATGCGTCCGGTGAGAGGTGAATATGGCAGCCTCATGGACTCGATTAGTATTGAAACCAGTGATGGGGTTGATGGCATTGAATATACCCATCAGGGTCGCTTCACTCTGGGTAATACGCTCAGTGTGCAGCGGGTGACCTATTATATTGAAGATGATCAACTGGTTAAAAAAGTCTGGCCGGTGCTGGATCGCGTAGAAGATACTCAGCCGGTGAAACAGATTTTATTAGAAGGAATTAAGGATTTAAGCATTGAGTTTTACTCTGTACCGGCAGAGGAATCGGGGGTGTATAATGCCGATGGCTGGAACAGTTCACCGGATGACTCGTCACTGACAGGGCTTAAAGTTACAATATCCAGTACCGATTATGGTGATATTTATCGGATCTATCATGTTGCCCAATAATCGCCGCCACGGCTTAAAAAAGCAAACGGGTATCGAGGCTGTAGAATAACCCCTATTTTTAATACTTTTTCAATAAATCCACAATACAGGATTCATAAATAGCTTTCAATTTCTAAGATTAAAA
>JAHXHI010000230.1 GCA_025656775.1 gamma proteobacterium symbiont of Bathyaustriella thionipta | reverse complement strand
AAACCCGCTGAATAAATGCAATAAAATAAGCTGAAATTACCCATTAAATAAGTTGAACAAAAGCCCATCAAATAGCGTGATTACACTCATCTGGACAACAAAATACAGATATGAAGTACTGGGAGGCGATGTTGATTATCGTTGCCGAGAATTGCTGAGAGAGATTGCCCGAAGTAAGGAAATGATGATTCATGCAGGCTCAATTAATCGAGACCATGTGCATTTGTTGATAAGTATCCCACCGAATTTGTCTGTTTCTAAAGCAGTTCAGTATTTGAAAGGAAAGAGCTCACATAAATTGTTGTCAGAATATCAGAGATTACGAAAACGTTATTGGGGTCAGCATCTGTGGGCAAGAGGCTATTGGCTAGCGTCGAGTGGCAATGTAACCGATGAAGTATGGAAAGAGTATATAAAAAATCAAACACCTCCAGAGCCTGATGATGATTTCCCAGTTGTGTAATAGTCGCGACAGCAATCGACCGAAGTGCCGATCAATCCGGCTTCAGCCGTAACTTGAAACCATATCTTTTTCACTGTAAGTGTACTATAGATATGTTTATAGAAGAATAATATCTCAATCGATATTGGTGATGATATTCTGATTGATTATGCGAATAAAGGACGCTTACTAACTATGCAAAAACAATGCTGTTGTTCGTGATGGCGGTGAAAAATCTCTGCTCATATTATTTAAATCTCGATGAAAAGCCTGCCAGCAAGTCAAATACTTAGCAACAAATATTAGCTTATATTCAATAGTGATTAAAAAATCAATCCTGATTATCACATTTGTCCTGTATCAGTAAGAGATGACCTGATGATAAGCAATTTGTTTATCAAACTGGCTGGTAAAGTGATCTGTCAAACCATGAAAAAAAGAAAAAACACAGCGGTAATGATGTTGTGGAGAAATCATGACTAATTTTGAGCATTATAGTAGAGAACTGGAACAGGCTATATTATCCACAGACCAGATCAGGGCAGAACTTATCCTTGTTGATTTAGGAGATATTTCAACACAGGATTTTGTAGAAAAAATTATTGTACCGGCCATGGATCACATAGGTGATGGCTGGGAAGATGGCAGTGTGGCAATTTCACAGGTTTATATGGGGGCAAAAATATGTGAATCGCTGATTTTGCAAACCAGTGACCCAGAGGCCAAATTCAGACAGCCGCAGCTCCATTTTGCTATTACTGTACTGGAAGATTTTCACCTCTTAGGTAAAAGTATTGTCTATTCAGTGCTCAGAGGTTTGGGTTATAAGGTAGATGATTTTGGTCGTACTACTGTAGAGCAGCTTGTTGACATGGTGGAACAGGAATCTGTCGATATTTTATTGATCTCCACCTTAATGCTTCGCTCGGCACTAAAAATTAAAGAATTACGCAACAGGCTTGTTGAGCGGGGCCTGGATATAAAATTAGTGGTAGGTGGGGCTCCATTTCGTTTTGATACTCAACTCTGGGAAGAAGTGGGCGCTGATGCAACAGCAGTGGGAACCTCAGAGCTGATACCTGTGATTGAAAGACTGACTGGGGAGGCTGACTAATGAGTATTACTATGACTTCATTACAAAGAACGCTCACCACATTATCTCATAAAGAACCTGACAGGGTGCCGTTATTTTTATTATTGAGTATTACAGGAGCAAAATTTAATCCTGTTAATAACCCCTTTTCTAACAGTTGAGGCTGTAGAATTACTCCAAAAACACCTTTTTTGACATAAAGCATAATGCTAACGATTTAATTCAGCCTTTCTCTTGAGTGGCGA
>JAHXHI010000289.1 GCA_025656775.1 gamma proteobacterium symbiont of Bathyaustriella thionipta | reverse complement strand
ACTTATTTAAGGGGGTTTTTGCTTTATAGCATCAATTTTTGTGATTAAAAACGTGGGAATTTACATCATATAAGTTGGCCATACTCACCTGTCACTGATTCTTAATGTCCTGCTGAATTAAGTCTGCATTTAAAATACACCTCAAAATAACAGACCAGTTGCTGTTGTACATTTTTTTTCCTGTTCCGGGGAAATATCCTTAATGATCTGAGCATGAAAAAACGCCTGAATAAATCTATAATATGGGTGAGTCTGTCCAAAACTATCTCCTCAGCTACTGATTAAATGGTCTGATATGGGCCATTAGAAAACAATACGATGAAAAAAATAAAAATACTGATTGTTGATGATGCATCCTTCATGCGTGATATTGTGCGTAAAGGGGTTCGTAGTATGTATCCGGGTTTTATTACCAAAGAAGCAGCCGATGGTAGCCAGGCAAAATCACTTTTAAAACAGGAGGACTTTGAGCTGATTTTGTGTGATTGGGAAATGCCTGAAATGACCGGTGAAGAACTATTAGCCTGGATCCGTCATGAAGGTCCCAATAAAGAAACCCCTTTTGTGATGATCACCAGTCGGGGCGATAAGGAGCATGTTGTTAAAGCATTGTCGTTAAAAGCAAATAACTATATTGTAAAACCATTTACTAATGAAAAATTGACTGATGTTGTCAGTAAGCAACTGATGCTTTCATTAGGCATTAAAATAGACGAGTTGCGTAAACTGGGTGCCAATGCCGGCTCTGATATGTCGGCATCCAATGATGCAATGAGTTTGCTGACAGTAAATACAAGTCAGACAAGTAAAAATTCCAATGTCGTAAATGTTAATACTGCAAAACAAACTGAAAAAAGTGCTCGACCAAGAGAACAGAGCATTGCTCAGTTACGTTGGAAAGATCTAACAACCAAGTGCTTAATAAAAGAAATAACGATGAGTTCTGTGACAGCCGTTATTCGTGGTGACGCGAACATCCCCTCTATTATGGAGCCGGTTGTATTTGATCTGGTGACCAATAATGGTGAGGATATTTCAAGAATTAATGGCTATACTTATCAGCTGCAGGCCAGAGAGGCGAGTGCGGAGTCAGAATTTATTAATATCACCATTCGTTTTGTTGACGATAACGATCCAGATAAACAGGCACATCTGGAACGCTATATTGATTCTTTCAACTAAAATAGTCAGGAGGACTTTTAGTTGCTGTCGCCAAACCAGTCGTAACTGCAGTCCAGGTGTTTTCGGATCTGAATTAAGCCCTCAAGTTTATCTTCAATAATCACTTGAATGGGCGCTCTGTTTTGAAATTTTTTGCTGCTGCGAGTCATCCAGAACAAAGACATTCTTGGGTTAGTGGGATAACTGGTTGCTAATGCATCGATGATTCCAAGTACATGGCGTAAACGCTCATTCACTTCAGGTGTA
Source organism: gamma proteobacterium symbiont of Bathyaustriella thionipta (assembly GCA_025656775.1). Lineage (GTDB taxonomy): Bacteria > Pseudomonadota > Gammaproteobacteria > GRL18 > GRL18 > GRL18. The sequence goes on along the minus strand of JAHXHI010000289.1, from coordinate 391 downwards.
TCAGGAAAAGCACATGAATTTCGGTATTGAGATAAATGGCGTACCTTAATTTTTTCAGGCAATGCCATAACTGATAATATGTGTTCGCCCTCAAGTTGCCAATCATCTAAAGCATGCATGACAGCTTGAGTGACTTCTATGTTATGATCGTCCGCTATTGAATTTTGCATCGTATTTTTTACCATTTTTTAAACTAAAGGCTGAGATAGAAAAGCCTAGCGTTTTACTTGGTTATTATTGTATCATTAGTTCTTTAATAATCCTAGAAATTCATCCGTAAATAGACTAATTAGTGTCCATTCGTTTATTCCAAGCAATTGATATTATTATAAAAACAGGAAGAAAAACTGAAATAAACGGCCGGATAAAATGCAAGACCTGACGTAATTTG
>JAHXHI010000077.1 GCA_025656775.1 gamma proteobacterium symbiont of Bathyaustriella thionipta | reverse complement strand
AAAATGTAAACTTACTGCGAAAAGTTTATTCCTGTCCTTACTTTATCCCTTGTATAATAATGACTTTTCGGTTCACCGGACTTTGCTGGTCGCATATTTAACAAACATTACCTTACGGGAGAAGAAATGTTTGAATGAAAGTGAGATATCCTGATAGGGATTTGGATTCTGTTCTTTAGGTAATTCAATATTTAAACCAATGCTATCGGATTTACCTGTCTGCCCCCCCTTATTGGCTGCCTCCATAATACCGGGACCGCCGCCACTGACAATTGAAAAACCGGCATCAGATAACAAGTGAGCAATTTTCTCAGTGAGTAGAAAATCAGGATGATCAGTAGCTGTCCTTGCAGAGCCAAAAATACTGACAGAGGGTTTTATCTGAGACAGTTGCTCAAAACCATCAACAAATTCGGACATGATCTGAAATACACGCCAGGTTTCACGATTCAGTGAATTTTCTTTAAGTGGTATAAAAGAAGGATCTCGTCTGTCAATTGTACTCATGTCGTGTCCTGGTTGCTGAGGTGGTCATTAAACTCTGTTCATTAAAGGCCAGCTTTACTTAATTGTAGTCAATTGTGCCAGAATTTCAGGAAAAATAATGCACAGATAAATAAAAATGGGTAATAAAATAAAGTATGAATGGATGGTATAACGAATAATGGGTTTGGCCTCACGCAGACCCATAAACTCATCAATGACCAGTCGCCCCTTAATGGAAATTGTAAGACAAATGACCAGTGTTATAAAATGACCGGGTGTTGCTGCTTCGGCAACAAATATGGCAAGTAAGGTTAAAGCGGCCAGAATAAGCCAGAATAAATTAATACGTTTTTTTTCTGATGCTAACATGCTCTTTCTCATCGAAGGACATAAAGTAGAGGAAAGATAACAATCCAGACGAGATCAATCATGTGCCAGTATAAGCCGGCACTTTCAAGTGTGGCATGATGACTGGCATTGTAATTACCAAGATGCATGCCAATGGTCACCCATAAAATAACGCTCATGCCCATTAAAACATGTACAAAGTGATTAAAGGTTAAATAGTAATAAACACCAAAAAAATAATTAGTGGATGAATCAAAACCGGATTGAACATTCCACTGATATTCCCAGATTTTTATGACACAATACATTGCACCCATGATAAAAGTGAGCCAGAGAAATACAATCGTCTCATTGCGCTGATCTTTTTTGATGGCAGAAACGGCTCTGGCAACAAAAAAACTACCGGTGATTAAAATCAATGTATTGAGCATACCGGCAATGGTATTAAGTGCTGTTGGTCCCTGATAAAATATTTCCGGATAATGGGATTTGCCGATTAAAAAAACCACGAAGAAAAAAGCAAACTCCGTGAGCTCAATGAAAATAAGAAACCAGATGGCAAAATTGCCAATACCATAATAGGTTTTGTGTAATTCAGCACCATCAATAGAGGCCTGCATTGAATTAGGTAATGCAGTACTGCTCATCTGTTGTACCTCATTTGGTTAAAATGGCAGAACAAGTCTCTAATGCAATAATATCGACTTTCTTGAGGAGTAATAACTCTGTGACGGATAATCACATTTCGTTTTTATCCGATATATCAAAGAGTATATCAGCTTTGATAATTGATTCTTTGATGTATAGCAAGTCAGTTAATGATTCAAATTCAGTGTTTTTGTTAATGTAAGTGATTATTGAGCTAAAATAACCGTGGTCAAATACTTGATCTGATTCTGATATGATGAAAATACTTAATAAAAAAGTAACTATTCAGCATGATTTTTAATCTCAGATAAAATCAGGTAACTTTTTATCAAATAACAATTCCAATGCAAGACTTGAACTTAC
>JAHXHI010000297.1 GCA_025656775.1 gamma proteobacterium symbiont of Bathyaustriella thionipta | reverse complement strand
AACTGACATGATTTATTCCTGTTCAAATAACAGTAATAGATCAAATGCATGGGCTCTTGTCAAGATAAATTAAGCGCGATCGCCCTAATTTTTTAATTGTGTTGTCTTGACAGTGGGGTCCACTATAGAATACTATGCATGGGATGACTTCTGGGAGCGTCGTGCCATAGCCGCACGTTATCTTTCTCAACAACGCCTGGTTCGGATGCTGGATGATCCAGATGAAGTGGTACGACGAGTTCTGGCTTATCGATTGACTATCGAACATCTTAGCACCTTGATGACGGATCCCGATCGTGAAGTGCGCATCACTGTTGCCGACCGCATTCCACCAGAGCAATTAGAACAAATGGTTAATGACGAGGACTATCTGGTGCGGCAAACTGTCGCCAAACGTTTAAAAACCGGGCGGCTCTTTCGCATGATCACGGACCCTGATCGTGAAGTACGTAAAACGGTGGCCAATCGACTGCCTATTGTGAGCCTTGGCTTGATGATAAATGACAATGCCGAAGAAATTCGAAGAGTGGTTTCAGAACGTATTGACCCTGAATATTTGGATCCATTATTACAGGATAATGACTGGCTGGTTCGCTTTAGCGCCTGTCAACGTGCTCCCTTAAATAAACTCGAAGTGCTTCTTAATGATGAAGACAAAGATGTCAGAGACTGTGCAAAGGAACGTTTGGCACAAAAAAATAAAATATTATGATTATTGTAAACACATATGACGAGCACTTTTTTTAAAGAACCGTTTGTTTATAGAAAACTTTTTTTAAGAGCAGTGTAACAACTTTACAGGTAGATATATTATGCATTCATTTTCACGTTTTATACAAATTTTGGGCAAAGGTAAAAACGGCATGCGACCTTTATCACAGGAAGAAGCCTATGAAGCAATGAGGATGATCACTTGCTATGATGTAGAACCAGAACAGCTCGGCGCATTTCTGATGTTGATGAGAGTCAAAGAAGAAACCGCTGAAGAAGTGGCTGGATTTACTCAGGCACTTCGTGAAAGTATTCCAACATCGGATAAATGGTTTCGTCCAGCCATCGACTGGGCGGCCTATGCTGGAAAAAAGAAACAATTACCATGGTTTTTGTTATCTGCATTAATACTTGCCGGCCGTGGTCATCCTGTACTCATGCATGGAATGCAAAGAGATGATGAAAGAATCTATGTACCTGAAGCACTGGATGCACTGGGTATTGAGATTGCTGATTCTCTCAACCATGCCGAACAACAGTTAAAAGCCAGTGGCTTTTCCTATCTTCCAGTCAGTACACTTTCAACACTGACAAATGAACTGATTTCAACTCGTGAATTATTTGGTCTGAGGCCCCCCTTGCATACCGTCGCAAGAATGCTCAATCCTTTTCATGCGCCATTATCTGTGATGGGTGTTTTTCACCCTAACTTTGCCACCATACATCAACAGGCCGCACAATTACTCGGTCAACCCCGTGCACTCATCTGTAAAGGTGAAGGCGGTGAATTTGAACGCATTCCTGAACGTTCCAGCATCTTATATGGTATGACGGATAATCATGTCTGGACCGAAACCTGGAATAATTTGCTCAAGCCCGGCAGTCTGATTAAGCCTGAACAACTGAATCTCAATCACTTTCGTTCTGTTTGGGATGGTGATATCCAGGATGACTATGCTGAACTGGCCATTACCGGTACTCTGGCCTGGGTTATTCGGGCAATGCAAATTGAAACTACTCCAGACAGTGTCCATCTACTTGCCAAGCAATGGTGGCAGCAAAGACATGAACACGGGTGCAGATCTTCTTGTGATATATAAAACAACAACTTAATATCAAAAAGAAGTGTTTTCGTGAAAAATTATCGGCTAGATATTGA
>JAHXHI010000409.1 GCA_025656775.1 gamma proteobacterium symbiont of Bathyaustriella thionipta | reverse complement strand
GCCACTCAAGAGAAAGGCTGAATTAAATCGTTAGCATTATGCTTTATGTCAAAAAAGGTGTTTTTGGAGTAATTCTACAGCCTCAACGTCATTTTGAGCGGGCACTGGGGCAAGGAAAGAAGCTGATAAAAATTGATATCTTCAAAACACACTCAATGCTTTTTTAAAAATCGCTAAGCCCCAGTGATCCGCTCCTAAATCTTGTTGTGTGTCTGTTCAGTGAGTATGAATTACTTGTTCCAGAGTATCAGAAACCCATTGATTTAAACTCTTTCCAGAGTGAACCGCAGCTTCAGCTATTTGGCCATGCAGTGAAGAGTTTACTCGAACGACAAATTTACCTGAAAAAGATTTGTTGGGTTCTCTTCCTGATTTTTCACAGCTTTCCAGATAAAAATCAACAGCTTCTTGAAAAGCTTTTTTTAATTCATTGACTGACTCGCCATGAAAGCCAACGGTATCTCGGATACCAATAATATTGCCAAATAATATATTGTCATCTGGATCAAATTCGATTTTGGCTGTATAGCCTTTGTAATTTAGTGTATTCATGGTTCTACCCCAGCTCTAATTAAGAAATCCTTGGTATTTCTTACTTGATATCGCTTTGCCTCTTTTTCTGGGTGTGGTCTATGAAAGTCACCTTTTTCGCCATTGAGGATAAAGGCAACACGAGATCCATCTCCCTCAATAACTTGAGCTTCTAAAGCCACAAACAAAGCTTCTATTCTGCGCCATTCAAGAGTCCCTGGTGTAGGATGTGAAAAAATGGCTTCCAAAGTTTTTCTATGCTTGTTATTCATACATTTATAATACTAAATTATAGTATCACTTTCAAGAACAACAAGTTTATGGGAAAATGCATGATAAATAGGATTTGGTCACACAACGTCAATTTCAATGGGCACAGGGACAAGGAAAGACTTTGTTAAAAAAGAACTCCCATGAAACCAACTCGGTTTATTTTTAAAAATCGCTACGTCCCTGTGATCCATTGCAAATTCTTGTTGGCTTTTTCGTTGCTTAGAGCATTTAAAACTGCTTGAGGTTCTTTTGCTACAACATTGAGTAAGACTAAGGCTGGGCCATGAGGAGTTCGATCTCCTCGCTCCCAATGCCGAAGTGTACTAACACTAATGCCAAATGCTGAGGCAAATTCATTTTGAGTCATACCAATTTTTGCACGGATATTTTTTACATCTAAAGGTGTAAATTCATGCACAATTGCTTTTGTTGATTTTCCTTTTGAAAAATCTAACGCTTCTTCAAGACCTTGTTTAATGCTATCAAATGCTTTGCTCATTTTTTACCACCATAATTCAAAATAAGTAGTGAGGTAAATTTTGCTAAATCATTACGCTCACCTTTAGTAAGGTTGTCTTTTTCGCCTTTACCAAATAAAGTTAGTAAGAATAATGGCATCGATTGATTGTGATAATAATATATCACTCGAAAACCACCACTTTTTCCTCTTCCTTGTGATGCCCATCGTAATTTTCGAATGCCACCAGTACCCTGCATAAGACTACCTGCGGCAGGATGAGCAGCTAAGTAATTAATAATGCTGTTTGATTCAGATTCATTTAGTAATTTATCTGATCTTTTGGTGTATTCTGGTAATTCAACGATAGTTTGCATGAGTTAGATTGTAATCCAATGGATTACATACTGTCAATATCTACTTTTGTATGGTGAAATTTGATAAGCCAACGAGGCTGTAGAATAACCCCTATTTTTAATACTTTTTCAATAAATCCACAATACAGGATTCATAAATAGCTTTCAATTGCGTATTCTGCTGATGGTGAACACCAATTCTGATCCATCGTGAACACTTGATCATGCCCACACATTGGCTACACTCTTTTTACCCTAA
>JAHXHI010000075.1 GCA_025656775.1 gamma proteobacterium symbiont of Bathyaustriella thionipta | reverse complement strand
AAATTTATATTGTTGATTAAGCATGCGTTTTAATCACTTTATTATTGTAAAATAACACGGGAATTAACCCACTTCCCATTGTCCGTTTTTTGAATATCAATATTTTTAACCACAATACCATAACGTTTTTTTAGATAGCCCAGCAGTTTGATCAGATCATCAAAGGCAATCTGATTAAACTGCAGCACCACTTTATCCGTACCACTTTTTTCGAGCAGACTCACCTGCTTATTCAGTTTATACTGCTTGATACTTTGTAACATCACATTCATTAATGAGCCTGAATAGGAGCCCACAGAGGGCGCAGCACTCGATTTGAGCAATTTGATCTGCCGGGCCTGAGCGTTCAGCCAAACCAGATCCCCCTGGCTGTGGCTGATCTGCTGTTCCAGCGCATGGATTGTTTGCTGATACGGCACCCAGATATAAAAGTATAGTCCGGAAATCAGCACACTTAAGCCACCATAGATCAGCATGGTTTGTTCGCTTTTTTTTAATGCCGACCATTTTTGTAATATTTCTGACATACCTCTACCCTAAAAAATTTCCCTTAAACATCGCTCTCTGAGTGTTTATTTCACAGCGTGTGCGTTCTAAAATTCACGACTGAACGGATCTCACCCTCAACACGTGACGATGACTGCTCTTCAACAATGAGTTGATGCTTTTTTTGTAACACTGATTTTAAACGGTTAAACACAAAATCTTTAGCTGACATATCCAGCTGTAAGACCCCGTCGTTATAGCGCAAGTGCCGGATCGTTATTGTCTGGTCACGGCGTATTGCTTCACCGACCAGCCCCAGCAAGCCTAAAAACGAGTGGCTTGAGGCTGACTGCTTTTTCAGTTGATTCAACTGACTTTGTGTCTGAGCACGCACGTCGATGATGCGTTTTGAATCCGGAAAGGTTTTGAAATAGAGTGCTTCCAGTTGGGCATCCAGCTGGCTGAGTTCATTGCTATGATGCTGCCATTGATAACCCATAAAGGCGAGCTGGGTGACCAGCCAAAGGGTAAAAATGGCGGCCAGAGAGCGTCTGTACGGGATCTTCACCGGCTTTAAATTCGCCGCATGATAGTGTCCCTGTAATAAATTAATGACCTGCTTATCCTGCCCTGAGGTGTTTTGCGTGTTATCCGCCAGTGCCAGTTTTAACAGACTGCTGTTCACCACTTGCGTCGCAATCAGATAGTCATCGGCAATACGCTGTAGTGTCTTGATATGCGCTTTATTTTCCTGAGCATAGAGGGTGATTGACTCCGGGATCCCGGTGCTGACCGATGCCGCTTCTGCACCACTTTGCGAGGCTTGCACTTCATCTGTTTCAGGCGCTGATTCAGGCACCTTATCCGGCAGGGCATGGTTCAATAACAGCCGAACTGTAAACTCAATATTTTGCACCTGAATGGCTAAACCACTTTGGGCACCGGTTCTGATCAGCATCTTGTCACGTAAAAAACACACACTCCACCGGCCCTGATGAAAAGGCAGTTCAAAGAGCTCCGAAGTGATACTCGAAACCGGCAGCGAAAGGACTTTAAACTGTTCATAAAGGGTCTTAATGATCGCATCTGAAACCACCGCAACCTGACATTGACCGGCATGACGATGCCCCAGGGCAAAGTATTGCGTGTCAATCAGTGTAATGAGGCTTTCATCCAGTAAAAACGGCAGGGCCTGCATAATTCGATGTCTGGAGCTGCTGGGCACCGCGACCTGGGTCAACAGCACTTCATTGGCAGGCAGGAGCACATTGATTTCACGATAATCCTGCACCTGTGCCTGCGAGAGAAAGTTGAGCAGGCCGTTAAAATCACCACTGAACAGTTTTTTGGCACGACGTGTCTGATGAGCCACCTGAAAGACTGACAGACTCATCGCCTCAAA
>JAHXHI010000068.1 GCA_025656775.1 gamma proteobacterium symbiont of Bathyaustriella thionipta | reverse complement strand
AAAACTGGCTGCATGACAGCAGAAATGATGATGGATATTATATATCTTATTTTTTAATTGTGTTGTCTTGACAGTGGGGTCCACTATAATTGCTATCTGGATGCTGACACCTTAAAAAATGGTCAGAGTAATGAGTTGAGTGTCTCTGAAGTCAATGCCGTATTAAATGAATTCGCCAGCCGTGGTCAACAAACCATGATTGTTTTGACCGGTGGCGAACCACTGGCTCGTACGGATCTGGAAGAGATGATTAGCCACGGTGCACAGCTGGGCTTATCAATGGTTATCGGTACTAATGGCACCTTGTTAACATCACGACGAGCAACTTCATTAAAAGCAGCGGGTGCTTTAGGTGTCGGTATCAGTGTTGATTCATTACATAAAGAACAGCATGACAAATTTCGTGGACTCACTGGCAGCTGGAAGCAAACCTTTCAGGGGATCCAACATTGCCGTGAACAGGAATTATCATTTCAGATCCATTTTACTGTGACTCGAAATAACTACACAGAGCTCGATGACATCATTAAATTTTCTCATGACAATGGTGCCCGGGTACTGAATTTATTCTTTTTGATCTGTACCGGACGGGCTGAATCAGCCTCTGATATTAGCGCTGAACAGTATGAATACATATTAACGCAAACCATTGCAGCACAGGCCGAATATCCTGATATGATCATTCGCCCTCGTTGTGCGCCGCATTTTAAACGCATTGCCCAGCAGTTAAATCCTGACTCACCCATTACCCGCGTGAGTGGTTTTGACGGTGACGGCTGTATTGCCGGTACTCATTATTGCCGGGTGGCCCCTAATGGCGATGTCACTGCCTGTCCTTATATTGATACACCATCCGGCAATATCCGTAAGCAGAGTTTTTATCTGTCTGGGATGAGGCTGCTGAATTTGAGTCACTGAGAAATCCACAGCTCAATGGCGCCTGTGGTGAATGTGAATATAAAAAACTCTGCGGCAGCTGTCGTGCACGCCCGCTTGCTATGGGCGGCGACTTAATGGATTCTGATCCGTATTGCGCCTATGTACCTCAGGGTGGAGCCATTATCGAGCCGTTTACAACTGAAGATGCCCGGACGATTCAATGGCATAAAGATGCCAGTACGCGCTTATCAAGAATTCCCGGCTTTTTACAGGCAATGATCAAAAAACGTGCTGAAGCTTATGTCATAGAACTGGGTGAGGATATGGTGATGGCAGAACATCTGTCTAATCTTGCCAGCAGACGTTTTGGCAAAAATATGCCTTTTAAAAAACCCTCTTTTGGTAACTCACATGATTCTGAGAAACAGGAATCATGAGCACCATTAATAGCCAGATTGATTTAGATGTATTAATCATTGGCGGTGGCATATCAGGCCTCACAACTGCCTGGTGGTTAGCGCAACAGGGTTTACGAGTTCAGGTCTGGGAAAAATCCAGTCAGGCCGGCGGCAAGATAAAAACAAATCATACAGACGGCTTTCAAACTGAACAAGCCGCATCAATGATAATGAATTTCAAACCCGAAGTGGATCAGTTTTTCTCCCGAAGCGGTCTGACTCAGCATAAGGCAAAACGTTTACTACAATCTGAAAACAATCGTTATTTAATTCACCAGGGAAAACTTCAAACTTTACCAATGACCATAGCCCGTTTGTTTTTCTCACCCATGTGGAGCACTCAGGGTAAATTACGTTTACTGATGGAGCCGTTTATCCGTAAAGCGAACAAAGATGATGAAACAGTGAGCGAATTTGTTTCACGTCGTTTTGGTCATGAATTTCTTGAAAAAGCAATGGAACCTTTTATCGCACAGCAAAAACCGGTGAACCTAAATATTTTGATAAATTAACGGCTAAAAATAATTTTTTATAACCGAATCGCTATTAACTATCGATGACG
>JAHXHI010000331.1 GCA_025656775.1 gamma proteobacterium symbiont of Bathyaustriella thionipta | reverse complement strand
ACTTATTTAAGGGGGTTTTTGCTTTATAGCATCAATTTTTGTGATTAAAAACGTGGGAATTTACATCATATAAGTTGGCCATACTCACCATATTTCTGAGGAAGCGAAACTGAAGCTGGTCAATCATGCCTGGCCGGGCAATATTCGTGAAATGGATAATGTCATACAACGTGCTTTTATTCTGCATATTGATAATGTTATTACGCCGGAAGATATCCCCATGGAAAGTATTTCAGAAAATACATCCATGATGACAGAGTTGGGGCAGGGTTCTCAAGTAGCCAGTCATTCAGAAAATACCATTTCATCCTCTGAAGTCACTACTTCAATTAATGATAATCCGACGATGGCTGATTCAAACAAGTCCAGTTCAAATCTAAATGCTGAATTGCGCAGTCGTGAATTCGATAAAATTTTAGAAATAATACAGATCACCATGGGCAATCGTAAGATGGCGGCAGAAAAACTGGGGATCAGTCAAAGAACACTGAGGTACAAGCTGGCAAAAATGCGTGATGATGGAATTTGTGTTCCAGGTGGTTTTGGCGCGAAAACTGCTTAATTAAATTATACGCTATAAAAAGGTGTATTTTTTGACACGTTATCGATTATATCCTGAATAAAAAAGGACAGTTCAATGAGCAATGATATAAATACCTCAAGCATGATGCTGCAAATGCGTTCGATGAGTGATATGGCTGCTTCTAAAGTGACGCCTCTGCAAATTAATAATGAAGGCTTGCCGGGCGTTAAAGTTCACACTGACCAGAGTGTTGAATTTGGTACTTTACTTAAATCAGCATTACAGCAGGTTAATAGTATCCAGGCTGAATCAAGAGATTTAAAAAATGATTTTATCTCTGGTAAAGAAGGGGTTGATCTGACTCAGGTAATGATTGCCTCTGAAAAATCCAGTGTGGCTTTCGGGGCAATGGTTGAAATTAGAAATAAATTATTAAAAGCCTATGAAGACGTTAAAAATATTCGGGTTTAATATTTGAGTCTCAGTATCTATGTTTGTAAGTGAGAAGTGGAGTAAGTGCTAATGGCTGAAGAAGCTGCAAATAAAAATTCAATGATGGCTTTGCAAAATATCAGTGAATACCCTTTGTTAAGACAGGCAGGTTTACTGGCTGGCCTGGCGGCAAGTGTGGCTCTGGGTGTGGCGGTTGTATTCTGGTCACAGTCACCTGATTACACAACCCTGTACGCTGAACTGCCTGATACAGAGCTTTCTCAAGTTGCGGATGCTTTAAAGCAGTGCAGTATTAAATATAAAATTAGTGCCGGTAATATTATGGTGCCAGCCAACGATATTGAAAAAGCGCGTATGCAATTGGCGGCACAGGGATTGCCCAATATCAGACCGGAAGGCTTTGATATTTTAAATGAAGAACAAAGCTTTGGTACCAGTCAGTTTATTCAGTCAGCACGTTATCAACATGCTCTTGAAGAGGAGCTATCCCGCTCTATTTCGGCACTTCGAAATGTTAAGTCAGCTCGGGTTCATCTAGCCTTACCCAAAGAATCTGTTTTTGTCAGAAACCGTAAAAAATCCAGTGCATCTGTTATTGCCAATCTTTATTCTGGTCACCGTATGACAGATGATCAAGTGGCTGCAATTAGTTATATGGTCGCTTCCAGCGTACCCAACCTGCAAGTTGAAGAAGTTACTGTGGTGGATCAAATGGGGCGTTTGTTAACTGACTCGGCTGATGAAGAAGAAGTGTTAAATTCTGATCAGCTTGAATATACGAATAAAGTGGAACACAATTATGTGGCTCGAGTTGATAATATTTTAACTCCGTTCTTAGGTACTAATGGCTTTCCCCCTATGTCAACATACCTGTCGCCTGAAAAATTTAGTATTAGGAGACAAAAATGGTAAGATATACCCAGGAATTTAAGTTA
>JAHXHI010000276.1 GCA_025656775.1 gamma proteobacterium symbiont of Bathyaustriella thionipta | reverse complement strand
TTAATCTTAGAAATTGAAAGCTATTTATGAATCCTGTATTGTGGATTTATTGAAAAAGTATTAAAAATAGGGGTTATTCTACAGCCTCGTAAAGCCATACCATCTAAGAGAATTATTGATCAGAATTGAATCCATCCTTCGTATTATTCAAAAACAAAGCCAACTAAAGCAGTTAAAAGTGGGTAATTTAGAATTTAATTTAGATACTTTATCAGTTACTAGAGAAGACAAATTGATTAAATTAAAACCCGCTGAGTTAAAACTCCTGCAAAAACTGATGCAAGAATCCCCCAATGTCGTCAGAAAAGAAACTCTTGAAAATATACTTTGGGGAGATGATTTACCTAATAGAGATATTTTTAAAGCACATATTTACCTATTAAGAAAGAATATTGATAAACCTTTTAAACGTAAAATGTTAAAAACAATTCATGGTATTGGTTATCAACTTGTTGGCTAATTATTTATTATTCTCATGTGGACTAACAACTTGAGTAAGGGGATACTATTAATGACATCGTCTCATTAATAGTATCGGCAAAGTCAATAAATTACATAGATTCGATCACATTCCGTAATGATAATGTTATCTTTTGATGTAATAATCTATACATTTTTAAATTGCTTGACTTGAATACAGGCAATCCTCATTTTTACTTTTTTTTGACTTTTTTTTGACTCTCAGGTGATGAACAAAGCGCTATCATAGTCTCATTATTTTAATGCAGGCCATGAAAAAGCACTATGCTCAATTTAACTCGATTTTATCGTTTTCAACTTTATTTCTTACTCTATGTCCTGCTTATCATAATATCTTTAGTCACACGAATAGGATTAATGGTCTGGTATCAGAGTGAAATTGATAGCTCTATCAGTATTTATCCCGCTTTATTTTTAATTGGCTGGCTATATGACACCGCTTTCTATTTGTATGCATCAATCCCTTTAATATTCATTTTATGGCTCACACCAGAAAAAATCTGGCACTCTAAAGTGTTTCAGTTGCTGATGAAATTGTGGGTTATCATTTCAATTTACATTCTTTGTTTTGTTGTTGTTTCAGAATTTATCTTTTGGGATGAATTTCAAGTGCGTTTTAACTTTATTTCAGTTGATTATTTGGTTTATCGAAAGGAAGTGATGGATAACATTCAAGAATCTTATCCTGTTTTTACCTTGTTAATATTAATGCTGCCAGTCACTCTGATGATATTCCTGAGTATCAATAAAATCTTAGAAAAAACATTAAAAGTGAACAGTTCTTTTTCTCAAAGAACTGTAATGACTTTGGCACTATTTGTTTCATTATTTGCCGTATTTAAAGGCGTCGATCAATCGCAACACAGTCTTTTTGAAAATAATTATACTAAAGAACTGGCCAGTAACGGCCCTTATCAATTTTTTGCCTCTTTTCGCAATAATGAACTGGAATACACTCAATTTTATCAGGAAATCGATAATTTAAAAGCAGATAAAATCATTCGTAATTCATTAAAAAATGACTATAGTACTTTTTTATACCCCGATCAATTATTTAATATTGAACGTAAAATTGATAATCCAGGCACTGAAAAAAAACTGAATGTCATTTTAATTTCTATCGAAAGCCTCAGTGCAAAATATCTGGGTTCATTTGGAAATACAGAAAAACTTACCCCTTTTTTGGATCAGTTTTCTAAAGAAAGTTTGTTTTTTACCGATTTTTACGCCACAGGGACACGAACGACTCGGGGACTTGAGGCAATTACATTATCTATTCCACCGACACCAGGGCGTTCTGTTGTAAAGCGTATAGGTCATGAAGGGGATATGTGGTCTCTAGGTAATGTTTTCAAAAGTAAAGGTTATCAAACCACATTTTTGTATGGTGGGCGAGGTTATTTTGATAATATGAACAGTTTTTTTTCCCAAAATGGTTATGATA
>JAHXHI010000109.1 GCA_025656775.1 gamma proteobacterium symbiont of Bathyaustriella thionipta | reverse complement strand
ATCTTAGAAATTGAAAGCTATTTATGAATCCTGTATTGTGGATTTATTGAAAAAGTATTAAAAATAGGGGTTATTCTACAGCCTCGTTACCGTAAAGAAGTCACCGGCAGTCTGGATGACTCACAATTAAGATTATTAGATGAACGATTAATTTATCTGCGTGAGCTCGATGAACGCAGAAATGTTATTTTAAAAACCATTGAAGAGCAGGGTAAACTAACTTCTGAATTAAAAACAAACTTATTAACAGCAGAAACAAAAACTCGCCTTGAAGATCTTTATAAACCCTATAAAATAAAACGCAGAACAAAGGCGCAGATAGCACGTGAAGCAGGTCTTGATCCACTGGCTGATTCACTGTTGAATGATCCAACTCTGCTTCCTGAAGCTTACGCTGAACAGTTTATTAATTGTTCCCCTAATCAGGAAATCAATGTAGAAACCATTAAAGAGGCTCTTGATGGTGCAAAACAAATTCTGATGGAACGTTTTGCTGAAAATCCCGAGCTTATTGGACAGCTGCGTGAAAGCTTGTGGAACAATGGATTAATGGTTTCTAGGGTGGTAGCAGGACAGGAAGAGGCTGGCGGCAAATTTTCCGATTACTTTGATGCTCAGGAAAAACTTGATGAAATGCCTTCACATCGTATCTTAGCGATGTTTCGTGGACGAAAAGAAGGCTATTTGACGATTAATACTGAGCTTGATAAACAATTTATTCAAGCTGCAGGTTCACAGTCATTATCATTAATGGAGTATAAAATTGCTCATTTTTTTGGCATTGAAGACGAAAACAGGGCTGCTGATAAATGGTTGCAGGAAGTCGTTAAATGGACCTGGAAGATAAAAGTAAAAACTTCTCTTGATATGGATTTAAAGAAGCGTCTTAGAGAAAATGCGGATGAATCAGCAATTGACGTGTTTGGTAAAAATTTACACGATTTACTGCTTGCTTCGCCCGCAGGACAAAAAGTCACTATTGGTCTTGATCCGGGTTTAAGAACCGGGGTAAAAGTGGTGGTTGTGGATGCAACGGGCAAGTTTCTTGATGATGCGACAATCTACCCGCATGCGCCCAAAAATCAGTGGGATCAATCGCTTTATACATTAACTGCACTGGCAAAAAAATATAATGCCACATTAATCAGTATCGGCAATGGTACTGCATCAAGAGAAACAGATAAGCTGGCAGCTGATCTGATTAAGCAGAACCCCGAGCTGAGGATAAATAAAATTGTTGTTTCAGAGGCAGGAGCCTCTGTTTATTCCGCATCAGAATTAGCATCTAAAGAGTTTCCTGACCTGGATGTTTCGCTTCGTGGCGCAGTATCTATTGCTCGCCGTCTACAAGATCCCCTGGCAGAATTAGTAAAAATTGACCCTAAATCCATTGGTGTCGGCCAATATCAGCATGATGTTAGTCAAACTCAATTAACAAAAAAACTGAAAACAATTGTGGAAGACTGTGTGAATGCTGTCGGTGTCGATCTTAATACGGCATCAGTACCTTTATTAACTCAGGTCTCAGGTTTAAGCACAACATTAGCAGCAAATATCGTTGCCTATCGTGAACAACATGGCGCGTTTAAAAACAGAAAAGACTTACTTAAGGTGGCACGACTGGGTGATAAAGCATTTGAACAGTCTGCAGGTTTTTTACGTGTCATGAATGGTACTAACCCTTTAGATAGTTCTGCAGTACATCCTGAAGCATACCCCCTGGTTGAAAAAATTGTTGCCGGTACTCATCGTGATATTCGTCAGCTGATCGGTGATATTAAATTTCTTCAGTCACTTAATCCATCGGATTACACCGATGAGGTTTTTGGTGAACCCACCGTTAGAGACGTTATGAAAGAGCTTGAGAAACCCGGACGTGATCCCCGGCCAGAATTTAAAACAGCAGAGTTTAAAGACGGGATTGAACAACCCAAAGATTTAAGGCCTGAAATGATTCTTGAAGGTGTCGTAACCAATGTGACAAATTTTGGTGCTTTTGTTGATAT
>JAHXHI010000198.1 GCA_025656775.1 gamma proteobacterium symbiont of Bathyaustriella thionipta | reverse complement strand
AGGAAGTTTCACTACCTGAAAATGTAATTGCATTTAAGAAAAAATAATTTGGTCGGGGATGGCCGTTGTCACAACTAGGTCTACACCCTATTAATACAATACTTTATGCCACTGATATGGGGGACCATATGCGTCCTGTATTTCGTTTTGCAATTAATATAGCCAAGGATAGTGATGCTAAAATTATTATGCTGCATGTAATTGAGCCACTCAACTCGGGCGTTCTTGTTACTATTGATGTATATATGCCCAAATTC
The DNA here is from genome assembly GCA_025656775.1 of gamma proteobacterium symbiont of Bathyaustriella thionipta. GTDB lineage: Bacteria > Pseudomonadota > Gammaproteobacteria > GRL18 > GRL18 > GRL18. Next base: position 1,760 of record JAHXHI010000198.1, on the reverse strand, counting down.
AATGCTAAAGAAGTTCTTAAGGATGGTATGAAGAAAGCTCTTGCAAAAATGCAGACACGACTCAATAATTTTTGTCAGGACGAACAGACAAATAATCCGTCAGATCGCGGACTTGTTTCTAAGGTAAAAGTTGTTAGTGGACGCTCTGCAGAATCAATTGTGCATCAGGCAGAACAAATGGGTGCCGATCTTATTGTTGTAGGTACTAATACCAGTTCATCTATCAGTTCTAATCTTTTAGGATCTACAGCACGTAATGTGACACAACTTTCTAAAATACCGGTGCTTGTGGTACCTGTGTATGAATGAAAGCATCGAAGTTCAGAATATGACTGATAAAGAAAGCCTGGAAGAATTTAATGCAGCAGCTTTAAGTTACCATCGTTGTGAACCGTCAGGTAAAATCTCACTTAAGACCACTAAACCCATGGCTACTCCAAGAGACCTGGCTCTTGCTTATACTCCAGGCGTCGCAGTGGCTTGTGAAGCAATTGCCAAAAATGCATCTGAAGCATCCACATTAACTGCTCGTGGAAATTTAATCGGTGTTATCAGCAATGGTACGGCTGTTTTAGGTCTGGGTGCTATTGGGGCCCTGGCATCAAAACCTGTTATGGAAGGAAAGGCTGTTCTTTTTAAACGCTTTGCCGGAATTGACGTTTTTGATATTGAAATAGAGCAGCGTGATCCCGATAAACTGGTGGATATTATTGCTGGACTTGAAGCCACTTTTGGTGGAATTAATCTGGAAGATATCAGGGCACCTGAATGTTTTGAGGTGGAACAAAAATTAAAAGAGCGAATGAATATTCCTGTGTTTCATGATGATCAGCATGGTACAGCGGTGGTTACCGCAGCCGCTATAGTTAATGGTTTAGAAATTGTTAAAAAGGATTTGAAGGATGCCAGAATCACTGTCTCTGGCGCGGGTTCAGCTGCTATTGCATGCCTTGATTTACTGGTTAGACTGGGGCTTCGTAAAAAAAATATTCTGGTTACCGATAGAAGCGGTGTGATCTATCAGGGCCGATCAGAGGATTTATCACCTAATAAAGCAGCCTATGCAGCAGTGACTAAAGCGCGCACATTAGTCGATGCCGTTAACGGCGCAGATATCTTTCTGGGACTTTCTTCTGGTAATGTGCTCAAATCGGAGATGGTATTAAGTATGGCTGAACGCCCATTGATACTGGCTCTTGCTAACCCAATTCCTGAAATTATGCCCGAAAAAATAATAGCGGTTCGTTCGGATGCGGTCATTGCTACGGGGCGTTCGGATTATCCTAATCAGGTTAATAATGTGCTTTGCTTCCCTATTATCTTTCGTGGTGCGCTTGATGTCGGTGCGACTACAATCAATGAAGCTATGAAAATTGCCAGTGTTTATGCGATAGCAGAGCTTGCCAAAAAACAGGTCACCGATGAAGTAGATGCTCTATATGAAGGGGAAGTTTTAACCTTTGGTCATCAATATATTTTGCCAAAACCATTTGATCCAAGATTGCTGACGGATGTTTCCATTGCAGTTGCAAAAGCGGCAATGGCAAGTGGTGTTGCTAAACATCCAATTAAAGATTTTACTGCTTATCATGATAAATTGGCGAAACTCCACTCGTTTATTATTTAGGATAGAAACTCATATCAGTTAATTATGAATTTATAAAAAATTAGTAGTAACTATTCAGCATAAATTTAAAAAAAATTGAAAAAAAAAGCTTGACAGAAAAGTTATGTAATTTATTAAAACCGACATGTCTATG
>JAHXHI010000310.1 GCA_025656775.1 gamma proteobacterium symbiont of Bathyaustriella thionipta | reverse complement strand
ATATGATGCGTGAAATCGCAGGTATTGTCTTCCTGATTGGTCTGGGCGTTTATATCTATAGCTTCTTCGTCGGCGGTGAAGAGGAAGCAAGCGCTTAAGTCTGGTTGAAGAACCAATTTAAGCGTTTAACGCTTTAACGCTTTTATAGAAGAAGAAAAGAAGGCAGGGTTTAAACACCTTGCCTTTTTTTATGTAAGTAAAGAAGCGTTACGGGCTAACGCTTAATATTTTTATGTGATGTAAATTGCATAAAAACTGACACAAATTGAATAAACTATTCAATAATTTATTTATTTCTTATAGAGAATTTATTTTAAAGGCTATTATTATGTCTGAAAGTGTCGCACAAGGTGTGATTGAAAAAGAACCTTTGCCAGGTGATCTGGCAATCTGGTTTTTTATTATGGCTGAAATGCTTGTTTTCGGTGTTTTTTTTATTGTCTATGTTTTTGTAAGAAGTAACAATATTGAACTATTTAACACCTATCAACTTGAACTGCATCGTATTGCAGGAGTGATTAACACGATGGCATTGATCACCAGCAGTTATTTTGTCGCTTTGGCGGTTCATGCAATAAAAAAAGATAATATTAAACGCACAGGGAATATGCTATTACTTGCTTTAGCAATGGGGCTGGTGTTTTTAGTGGTTAAAATATGGGAATATTCTCATGTTTTTGGCGCAGGAATTCATCTGAGCACGAATACTTTTTATACCTTTTAGATTTCCCTGACATTCTTTCATTTTATGCATGTTATTCTGGGGATGGTGATACTCTCAGCACTTTATGTTTATACAAAAAAGGGAAGCTATTCATCTCAGGATCATATTGGTATTGAAACAGGGGCTTCGTACTGGCATATGGTTGATTTGCTCTGGATTGTATTATTTCCACTGGTTTATATTATTCGCTAATAGAAGGTAAGCTCTTATGTCTGCAGCTAGATTTACATCAAGTACAAAATTAACCGTTATATGGATAATACTCATAGCCCTGACGTTAAGCACAGCGCTGGTTGGTTTTTTTGAATTATCAGGTCTTTATATTGTTGGTTTTGTCTTATTGACCGTATTCATTAAGGGACAAATGATTATTGATCATTATATGGGCTTACGTAATGTCAGAGGTTTCTGGCGTTTGGCTATGCTGGGTTTTGTTACTATTATACCGGGTATTATTTATACCGGTTATATTTTAACCAGCGTTTAAATTTAATGTATAATTCCATACACCACAGTCACTGACTATAATAAAAAATGATTAAAAAACGAGATATATATTAATGACCACTGAGAGACAATCTGAAATACCATTTTATTCACCGCAGGGAAATGAAGAAGCACTTTTTGAACACGCATATGGTAATCAGTTACCCGTATTATTAAAAGGTCCGACTGGTAGTGGTAAAACTCGTTTTATTGCACATATGGCCGCGCAGCTGAACGTACCTTTATATACTGTTTCCTGTCATGATGATTTAACCGCATCCGATCTGGTTGGTCGATATCTCATTGGTGACGGGCAAACAATCTGGAATGATGGACCTTTAACAAGAGCGGTCCGAGAAGGCGGTATCTGTTATTTAGATGAAGTAGTCGAAGCGCGTAAAGATACGACTGTTGTTATTCACCCTTTGACGGATAATCGCCGCATCTTACCTATTGATCGCACCGGCGAGACATTACATGCGCCGGATAATTTTATGCTGGTTGTTTCTTATAACCCCGGTTATCAAAGTATGATGAAAGGCTTGAAACCCAGTACTCGTCAACGTTTCATTTCTATGAGCTTCAACTATCTTAAACCTGCACAGGAACAGGAAGTAGTAGAGCAGGAGACTGGAATTGACGCACCAATGGCGAAAAAACTAGTACCTAAACACATTAATTTTGACCGATTAACTTTTCATATGCCCGATTCAACTTACTTCGGGCACCATCCACACTAAACATCCAGTTAATCGTCGCCTTTTTCTGATTTTGTTGTAATTCCCATGCAGCTAATTCACTTATTAAAAAATCTCTATCGGCCATTC
>JAHXHI010000257.1 GCA_025656775.1 gamma proteobacterium symbiont of Bathyaustriella thionipta | reverse complement strand
TGTTTAATGTGGATGGTGCCCGAAGTAAGTTGAATCGGGCATATGAAAAGTTAATCGGTCAAAATTAATGTGTTTAGGTACTAGGTCTACATCCGACGTCCACCAAAGAAGGATATATCCTATGAAATTATCAAGACGTGATTTTATCAAATCACAAGCGATAGCAGCCGCCACTGCAAGCGCAGGTCTTAGTTTATCTGCTACTCAGCTTGCTAATGCAAAAAACAAAGATGATGACGATGAAGACATCAGATGGGATAAAATACCCTGTCGTTTTTGTGGTACAGGCTGCAGTGTTCTAGCCGGTACACGCGGAGGTCGTATCGTTGCCACTCAGGGTGATCCTGATGCCGATGTTAACAAAGGTTTAAACTGCATTAAAGGCTATTTCTTATCCAAGATTATGTATGGTGAAGATCGTCTGAGTACGCCTTTATTACGTAAGACCGATGGTAAATATGATAAAAACGGTGAGTTTGAACAAATCTCATGGGACGAAGCCTTTGATATCATGGCTGAAAAATGGAAAGCCGCACTAAAAGAGAAAGGTCCTTCCGGTGTCGGCATGTTTGGTTCCGGTCAATGGACTATCTGGGATGGTTATGCCGCCGCCAAATTCATGAAAGCCGGTTTACGCTCAAATAATCTTGATCACAATGCCCGTCATTGTATGGCTTCTGCTGTTGGTGCCTTTATGCGTGGTTTTGGTATTGATGAGCCTATGGGCAGCTATGATGACCTGGAACATGCTGATGCCTTTGTCCTGTGGGGCTCTAACATGGCAGAGATGCATCCTATTCTCTGGTCTCGTCTGGTTGATACTCGTCTCACCAGAGAAGGTTCAGAAGTGCATGTACTATCCACTTATACGCCTCGCAGTTTTGAGCTAGCGGATAACGGGATGATTTTTGAACCTCAGACCGATCTGATGATTGCCAACTATATTGCCAATTACATAATTGAAAACAAAGCTTATGACAAAAAGTTCTTAAAAGTTCACGTTAATATTAAAAAAACAGTGACTGACATTGGTTACGGCTTACGCCCTGAACATCCTTTAGAGAAGAAGGCCAAGAACTCTGGCAAAGGCGCATTATCAAATATGAGCTTTGATGAGTATGCCAAAGCAGTATCTAAATATACATTAGAATACACAGCCAAGCACTCTAAAGTCCCTGCAGACAAGCTACTGAGCCTGGCAAAACTCTATGCCGATCCTGATAAAAAGATTATGTCATTATGGACGATGGGCGCTAACCAGCATACCCGCGGTGTCTGGATGAATGGACTGATTTACAATATTCATTTATTAACCGGTAAAATTTCCGAGCCTGGCAATAGTCCTTTCTCTCTGACAGGTCAACCATCAGCCTGTGGTACCGCTCGTGAAGTCGGTACCTTTGCACACAGACTGCCTGCCGATTTAGTGGTAAAAAATCCAAAGCATCGTGCTGTTGCAGAAAAAATCTGGAAATTGCCTGAAGGGACGATTAATCCAAAAGTCGGCTATCATGCTGTTCTGATGCAGAGAATGCTCAAAGATGAAAAAATGAACTGTTACTGGCAGCAGTGTAATAACAATATGCAGGCCGGTCCCAACGTTAATGGTGAAATGTTACCTGGTTGGAGAAATCCTAAGAACTTCATTACTGTTTCAGATCCTTATCCTACCCTTTCTGCTGTTTCAGCAGATTTGATTTTACCTACGGCCATGTGGGCTGAAAAAGAAGGCGGCTTTGGTAATGCAGAAAGACGTACTCAGTTCTGGCGTCAGCAAGTAGGTGCACCAGGTGATTCACAATCTGATTTATGGCAAATCATGGAGTTTTCAAAACGCTTTACCGTAGAAGAAGCATGGGGCGCTGAGCAGGTTGCTAAAATGCCTGAGTATAAGGGTAAAACACTGTATCAGGTTCTGTTTAAAAATGGCCAGGTTAACAAGTTCCCTTATAAGGACGGCACCGTTAAAGGGGTGCAGATCTTCTTGTGATATATAAAACAACAACTTAATATCAAAAAGAAGTGTTTTCGTGAAAAATTATCGGCTAGATATTGA
>JAHXHI010000118.1 GCA_025656775.1 gamma proteobacterium symbiont of Bathyaustriella thionipta | reverse complement strand
GGAAGTTTCACTACCTGAAAATGTAATTGCATTTAAGAAAAAATAATTTGGTCGGGGATGGCCGTTGTCACAACTAGGTCTACACCCGATCGCACCGCCGCAACGCGCAATCAATGTGCCGGGCTCACCTTGCAGAATCTTCTCCACACGGGCATCATAGAGGTAATAGTCCCGGCCAAAGAGACTATCCTGTACACCAGGAAAGCCATCGGCACAGTGTATCTTGCGCAATATTGTTTCGCTCGTATCATTGAACCAGTTAATTTTTCTATCGGATTGTTTCATCAAAGGATGAAACTGTCCCCAAATATCAGTTTTTGAGTAATCCAGAACCTGTGGTATAAAATTTCCTGTCTGGTACTGAGCTACTGAAAGTAATACCGCTTTAACTGCGGCTTCAGTCACCTCATGGCGATATAAACTGGCTTTACTGGCAGCACGCATGGTAAATTCACAGCAAGCCCAGATATCACCGCCATCCATCTCATGATTGGCTTGTAAAACCGTCACACCCCAGTGTGTTTCCTGATTTAATATCGCCCAGTCTAACGCAGAAGGTCCGCGATCACCGCGAATTCCCGGATGTACTATCAAGCAAACATGGTGACGCCAGATGCGCTCATCAATAGCGCGCTTGAGAAAAGGAGCAATGATTAAATCCGGTAGATAGGTCTCAACAGCTTCCAGTGCTACTTCATTGTTAATATCAAATTCAACAGAAACCTCATGTCCCAATGCCTGTAGTTCAACATACAGTCGCTGGGTAAGACTATTAAATGACTGAGTCAGAAATAAAATTCGCATGGTTTAATCGCGTTTAGCAGATTCTTGGCAACTGTTCACTGGCCAGCCAATCCACCACCCTGCTGCCGCCAAAGCTGGTTTCCATTTGTACAAAGCCATGCTGATCCTCAATGACTTCGCCGATAATAGCCGCCTGCTGCCCCAGTGGATGAGCCTGCATTATAGTTAATAGCTGCGCTGCATCTTGTGCAGCGCAAATACAGATCAATTTACCTTCATTGGCTACATACAGGGGATCCAGTCCCAGAAGTTCACACGCTGCGGTCACAGCAGGATTAACAGGGATTTTATTCTCAACAAGTTTCATACCAACCGATGATTGTTGTGCCAGTTCATTAAGGGTCGTCGCCAGACCACCACGAGTCGGATCACGCAGACAATGTATGCCCGGTACGGCGGCTACCATGTCAGCAATCAAGGTATGCAGTGCTGCTGAATCCGATTCAATCGTGGTCTCAAATTGCAGATTTTCACGACTTGACATAATGGCCACGCCATGATCACCCATCGTACCGTTGACTAAAATCACATCACCCGGTTGAGCCCTGTCACCCGAGATATTAACACCTTCAGGCACGACACCCACACCGGTTGTGGTAATAAACACACCGTCAGCCTTCCCTTTTTCCACCACTTTGGTATCACCGGTTACTACCGGCACTCCTGCTTCACTGGCAGCTCTGGCCATGCTGATAATGATTTTTTCCAGCGCTGCCAGGGGGAATCCCTCCTCCAGTATAAAACCTGATGAAAGATAATAGGGTTTAGCACCGGACATGGCTACATCATTAATCGTACCATGTACTGACAAAGCGCCGATATCACCACCGGGAAAAAATAGCGGTGAAATCACATGACCATCAGTACTCATCACCACTCGACCTGAGGGTAAATCAAATACTGCCTGATCATTTGCCTGACGCAGTAGTTCATTATCAAGATATTTAAAAAACAATTCCTCAATTAACTGTGCCATTGAACGACCACCACTGCCGTGAGTCATATCAATTGCACCCTCTTTAGTATTCAGACGAACTGGAAATCGTTTTATATTCAAGCTCATGCAACTGCTCCCTTTTGTACTTCTGGTTGTGCATCCTGTTGACGAAAGCGACCATAACTCCAATAGGCGGCACAGGCACCTTCAGAGGATACCATGGGTGCATGGTCTTCTTGTGATATATAAAACAACAACTTAATATCAAAAAGAAGTGTTTTCGTGAAAAATTATCGGCTAGATATTGAAAAGAGTAGAA
>JAHXHI010000414.1 GCA_025656775.1 gamma proteobacterium symbiont of Bathyaustriella thionipta | reverse complement strand
GATTTTCTCTTTCTACTCATTTTTAGGTTCCCCATTAGGTTAGCTCTTATATCTTAACCTATTGTCCAGTTTTCGGGGTCCACTATAGTTTCAGCTGTAAATAAAATTGATAAGAATGTAACAAAAAACAAGGAACAAGGAACAAGCTATATAGTCATAACCAGCCTACCCATGTTACTGGTACACCAAAATAGTGTTAGTTTTTTTTGATTTGAAATAGTTCTATTCCCCCCGTTACTGCCTAGTCAAATAGGCGTTTATAGTACATAGTCATATAGGTGTTTTTGGAAGCACTGATAACGTGAAGCTTTTTGACTGGCAACAGTTGAATTATCAAAAAATAGAATTTTTTCTCTAGAAGTTGACTGAGAGTTGACTGAGAGTTGACTAGAAATAGAATCAGAAAAATACAAAAGAGTGAAATTTATCTTGATTGCTTTAAAGTGTTGCGGTGTATGGTGCCCAGGAGAGGACTTGAACCTCCACGGGCCGAAGCCCACTAGCACCTGAAGCTAGCGTGTCTACCAATTTCACCACCTGGGCATGGGGTGAACCAGTGGTTGTGAGACCACTTTTGTAATGGAGCAGGATTATACCCTTTTTTTTATATTTAAACAATTGATTAAGGGATGACAAAGAAAATGAAAGTGCAAATGGATTTTACAAAAAGTTATGGTAAACAATAAATTAAGAGTATAATACGCCAGCTAAATTAATTCCTTATCACTATTTCTGTTAGCAGTAGGATTAATTAACAGCAAACTAACCGACTTCTTGATAAGAAAGGGAAATTTCTTTTTGAATAATTATAAATGGCATTTGGTCATTATTACTGTTTCTCTTATTTTTTCTGCAATGGTTTATTCTATTGATGATAATCGTAGCCGCACGACTCAGATTTTTAATGAAACGAGCAAACAGCAAATCCATGAACTTAAACAGTTAAGTCTAAATAGCGATCCGGCTACAGCTCAGGCAGAACAGCAACGACAAGAAAAAATAGATCAGCTAATACAAACGCTGGAGCAAGCGGTCGCTGAAAGCAATCAAAGGCCAAGTGGGAAATTTAATCTTCAGCAAAAAATAATGTCTATTATTATTGTGTTAATTTTTATTTATTTAAGTTTTGTTCTGCTGAAGGTGTTGAACACATCAAAAAGAATTGAAGAATCAAATTCACGTATTAAATCAGAAATTGCCAAGATTCAAATGACATTTGCCTCTATGGGTGATGCGGTAATGACTGCTGATCAAAACGGCATTATTGATTATATGAATCAATCTGCACAGGAGTTGACAGGTTATCCATTTGATAAAGACAGTAAGCTGTCAATAAAAATAGCATTTAAGGTTTTTAATGAAGAAAATGTGCTATTAGATAATCCGGTCGAACAGGCTGTTATTGATGAGTGTGTTATAAAAGCTAAACCCAATACCTTTTTGCGGCAGCGTAGTGGAAAACAATTACCGATAGTTTATACCATTGCGCCTATCCATGATTCAGAGTTAAATATTATTGGTACGATTAATGTGTTTCATGATACCAGTGATACACATAAACTCACCAAAGCACTCTCGTGGCAGGCAACTCATGATGCCTTGACAAAACTCCCTAATCGGATATTACTCAAGGATAAACTTGAACAGTCACTTGAGAAAGTCAGAGAAAACAAAAAATTACTGACCGTATTTTTTATTGATTTAGATGGTTTTAAACCTATTAATGATGAATATGGTCATGCACAAGGTGATAAAGTACTTAAGATTATTGCTCAGAGACTGCTCACTATTATTCGTAATGAGGATATGGTTGCCCGACTAGGTGGTGATGAATTTGTTATTACACTGCTTTCATTTGATCATTTTGAAGAGATCATCAGGGCTCTGGAACGTGTGATGAATACAATATCACAGCCTATCCCTATAGGGGATGATAATGTCGTGCTAAGTGCCAGTATTGGCGTAACAAGTTTCCCGGATGATGATTCCGATTCAGACACGTTGTTGCGCCATTCTGATCAGGCTATGTATATCGCCAAACAGAAGGGACGTAATCAATATCATTTATTTGATGTTCACTCAAATCAGCTTACCACACAT
>JAHXHI010000361.1 GCA_025656775.1 gamma proteobacterium symbiont of Bathyaustriella thionipta | reverse complement strand
TGCATAGACATGTCGGTTTTAATAAATTACATAACTTTTCTGTCAAGCTTTTTTTTCAATTTTTTTTAAATTTATGCTGAATAGTTACGTTGAAATTAATAAAGCAGCTGCCCGGAAAGAAAAGGAACAATTCCTTGCTTTAACTGAAACTCTCATGGTGACCATGCAGCAGCATAATATGAAAGAAGAGCAAATTCTTTACCCAATGATTGATCAGTCATTGCCCAATGCCGTTGAAATTATCGAGCGGATGAGAACTATCTTATAAGCCTCTTTTATGGAAAAAACCATTACAGCAGAGTACAAAGAAATTTATATAGATGTGAGTGGTTATGAGCATCCAATACCCTTTGACAAAGTCCTTGAACTTCTATTTAAATTGAATAGAGGTGAATATATACACATGCATCATAGAAAAAAACCATTGCCGCTAATACAATTTTTATATGAACAGGGTTTTAATTGTGTTGTATTTCAAAATTCTGATGGATCATGGGAAATTATTATCTGGCACAAGAAAGATACCGATGTTGAGCGGTATTGCTTAACCCGATTCTCAATATAGCTTTTCTTGCATACAATAAAAATATTATTAATTAGTGCTTTATGAACATCAAAGGCTTGTCACTTAATACTATCCCCCCGATATTTCTACCGTTGAGATTTTTTTTAACAGCGCCTGTATTTGGCATTTTTGCCGCACTTCTGGTGATATTTTACGGTTCTGAAATGTGGTCCTCTCGCTGGCTTTCCAGTTCGCTTGCCATAACACATTTAATCACTATTGGTTTTATGCTGATGGTTATGATAGGTGCTTTGTATCAGTTTATTCCGGTAATGATTGGTCAGCTTATTCCAGGTGGGGAGAGGTTAGTGCCGCTTATTCACCCCCTGCTGATTATTGGTACTTTATCACTCTCTTCAGGTTTTTTATTAAAGATTAATAGTCTGTATTGGGCTGCATTAATTTCTTTAGGACTCAGTGCCACTCTCTTTGCCTTGTCTTTGTTACCATTGTTGGTAGCCAGGCTTAAAAGTCATCTGATAGTTTTTATATTAAGAATTTTGTTTTTAGTGTTAATTATCACGCTTGGTTTGGGGCTCTATATGTTGCTGGCTTATGCCAATCCCGATGCCGGTATAATCTATCGAGAATACACTGATATTCATGCTTTATGGGGTTTGATTGCCTGGGTTGTATTATTGATCATGGCTGTGAGTTCTCAGGTTATTCCCATGTTTTTTGTAATCCCTGAGTTTTCAGTACACTATCTTAAACTCTTTTCTATTTTAATGGTGATGACCTTATCAGGGTTATTTATTGTTGATATGAATCTACTAAAAAATAATTTTGTTACTTTGTTATTCCAGTTATTACTTTCTTTAGAACTCAGTTTTGTTGTCTTTTATATCCTTTCTTTAATTAGTCGGCGTAAACGTAAATTACCCGATGTGACAATTAATTTCTTTCGTCTGTCACTGCTTTCTTTATTATTAGTCATTTTGTTATGGTGGGGATATCAATATGAAGTCGTTTTACCATTAGATTCGTATAAAGTTCAATTCGAATATACAATCGCTTTACTACTAATCTATGGACTGGCTCTTTCTGTTATTATTGGAATGCTGCAAAAAATCGTGCCTTTCCTTATCTACCTTCACTTACAAAACCTTTCATTCAAGCATCCTGAATCAATGATGGCAGAACCGAAACTGGTACTGAATATGAAACAAATTATAAGTACCCTGCAGTCTACAGTTCAGTTTTACCTGCATCTGACTTCATACATACTTTTAGGGGTATCCATGTATTTTCCGCAAGTGGTTGTACTGGCCGGTTTGTTTATGTTGTGTAATTTTGTATGGTTAAGTTATTGTTTATTTAAGGCGGTTATTATCTACAATAATAATAAAAATCGAATTTTACAATTTCCTGAGATGAAAATGAACTTTGGATTTTAATAACTAAAGAATAATTTAATTTTATCTGCTATTCTGAGTAATTATAATCTACTAAGTTCTAAATGATGATGCCGTTGAGGCTGTAGAATTACTCCAAAAACACCTTTTTTGACATAAAGCATAATGCTAACGATTTAATTCAGCCTTTCTCTT
>JAHXHI010000144.1 GCA_025656775.1 gamma proteobacterium symbiont of Bathyaustriella thionipta | reverse complement strand
GATTGTAACTTAAATTCCTGGGTATATCTTACCATTTTTGTCTCCTAATACTAAATTTTTCAGGCGACAGGTATGTTGACATAGGGGGCCAATGGAGGGTAAGATCTTACTTTTACCAATTTCTGTTTCACTGGTGGTTGAAGCATCAACAACGATAACAACTAAGCGTTTGGGTGGTTTCTGATTTTTAAATGTTTTGTCATACACTTTTTGTGCACCACCTGAAAGACTCACTGTTTTTAGAATAGTCCGTAAGCCCAGATTATCAGTTACCCCGCCATCCAGTAAAGTGACATAAGAGGGATTATTATTATCCAGATAAAAATTTAAGGCACTGACTGATTCTTTCAGACGTTGATTACTTTCCTGTTCTGCCTTTTGTTCCGCATGACTTAACCAGACAGGCTTTTCATAATGACAATTTTCATGTCGTTCTAATAAGATGGGCGGGAATAATATCGGCACAGCAGAAGACGCTGCCACGGCTCTTGCAACCTTAAACTGAGACAGATCAGAACAGAGGAAATCAAATTGGGCTTGCAGAAAGATGAACTGGCTTTGCGAATTTAAATCAGACGCATTAATGAGTATAAGAGGTCCCTTTGATTTCTGTAAATCGGCAAATGTTTTGCCCCGAAATATATGTTTGTCATAGTAATCGATAGCAATTTCTGTTCGACTGGTAGAAGAAAACATTCGACCGATAAGATCAAAAAAAACCAGCACAAGACTACTTAAATCACCTTGAACATCTTTATATAAAAATACATCTTTAAAGTCATCAAAAATTTGATCACCAAACAAACCATAATAAGCTGAAGTAAAACTACCGCCAGAAACAGAACTGATACGGTCCACTTCATCAAGCAGGCGAACCTCTTTTGCGTTCAATTGATAACGAGTATCTCTGAGTTCTTCTAACACACCATATGATAAAGCAGCAGCTCGAGTTCCACCGCCTGAAAAAGCCAGCAAGAAAAGAGTATCACCCGAAGGATGTTGTTGAGAATAATTGCTGATAGTGTATCGTTGCTGCCCGTGGGGTAATTGTATTACAGGCTCGTTTTCTATTTTGCCAATAGAAGAACAACCATTTAACAGTACAATCATCATCACAGAAAAAAGAATTCTCATTTTGATGTCCCAATCCACTGCACTGCATTATTATAGTTTTCAAAATATTTTATTTCACCAGAAACGAACCATGAGCCAATTTTAGCAGCAATTTCCTGCCAGTTTTTATTGCCGTAAATGGCAATTTTTTCAAACTCCTTGCCATGCCTTATACCTAATTTAAAGTCATCCCAGGCAGCCCGAGGCTCCCAGCCTTCCATTTCTGTACCATCAACCAATATTTTGATTTTTGCATTTTTCACACCATCAATTGCTGAATCAATCATTGGAGCAATCATCTCATAATCTTCATGAGTGAGTTTGCCAATTGCTTTGAGCGTCATAAAGAAACTGGAATCGATACGTTCGATACCAATTGAAAGTCCATTTCTATTAATCGTCATTCCATGTGCCTTTGTTATTAAGACGTATACTCATAATACATCATCTTGTTATTTTTTCGGTAGGGGCGACGCTGCATCTTCAAATAGCTTAACTATAAATAAATTAAATTTACCCCTTAGTTATAAACCATAGTGCAAAATTGCATATAATCCAAATAAATAAATTAATAAAGCTCAATGCCAAATTCAATACAGGCCTGGCTTTCCCTGCATTAAATTGTTCATTTATTTTCATCCCCACGTTAGTACTTGATAAAAATCAATGACACATCAGGTGAATTTAATAGATACTCTTTACTAATCTGGATTCACTTTCTTAAATTGAAATTTATTCAGGAAAATCATTAAGGAGACATAAAGCCATGAGTGAAGTGTTCACAAAAACCATGGCCAGAAATATTTTTTACGGGGGAAGTGTATTCTTCTTCCTGTTACTTCTGGCCTTAACCTTTGATACGCAAGGTGTTCTTGCCGAGCGTAGTAATGACCAAAACATCACCCCGGAAGTGGTTCTGGGTAAAAAAGGGGTGTAGACCTAGTACCTCGACACATTAGTTTTGATCAGTTGAATTTTCATTTTAACAGTGGCAATTGTTCAACAGTCAGCAAAACTTC
>JAHXHI010000400.1 GCA_025656775.1 gamma proteobacterium symbiont of Bathyaustriella thionipta | reverse complement strand
TTCAATATCTAGCCGATAATTTTTCACGAAAACACTTCTTTTTGATATTAAGTTGTTGTTTTATATATCACAAGAAGACCTGCACCCGCTTCTGAGTGAAAATTCACCACCGGTTAAAACAATCTTCGGCATATGGCAGTCGGCACACTTTACTTTATCAGCCGGACAGGGAAAATGCGCCTTGCCTGTTTTGGCGGTTGAACGAGAGAGTGAATTAGCATGACATTCTTCGCATTTGTGTGCTCCCACTGTATCTCTTATGTGTTTTTTATCAATACCGTGAGGGTTATGGCAGGTGATACAGGTTAATCCCTCTTTTGCTTCAGATAATGAAGGTTTGTGATCTTTATCCGCCATTCGATAATCAGTGGAATGGCATTGCAGGCAACTGTCTTCTGCTTCACCGCAACTTTCGCTGTGTTTTTCTTTTAGATTTTTTAATGATTTTGCATGTTTTGAACGGGCAAAATCGGCATATTCCTGGTGCCTGTTTTTTGAAATATTATTACCCCACCAGTATTTTCCTTTTTTATCCTGGTTTTTTGTAAGAGGTTTAAAATTGCTGCCTATATCTGTACCGGGAATGTACTCCAGAGGAAAGTTAAATTTAATATTCATGTGTTCATTATCAACAGATTGTGAGCCACGACTATGGCATTGACCGCAAACTGCTGATTTATAGGATACAATAATATCACTGACGTTACTTTCTATGTTTTCCTTCTCTGAGTCATTATTTTCAAATAAGTTGTGACAAAAGCTGCATTGAATACTGCTTTCTATCATTTTATTTTGTACGTGATTGTTTCCCGGGCCGTGGCATGCTTCACAGCCAATACCAAATTCAGAAAATTCATAGGTTTGAGGATTGAATCCAGTGGTATGACAGCCATTACACTTTACTGATAAAGGGGTCTCTTTCCAGTTATTGACTTTGTAGGGTACCCATTGCTGAGTTAGTACCATCCATTTTGCTGTAAAGGGGTAATATTCTCCGTCAATCATTCGTGCGTAAACCTGCTCCCATTTACTGCCAATAACAAATTCAATATCACTTTTACTGAAGCTGACCAGGGGACTGTTGATAGCAAAATTACCCAGTATTTCTTCTTCTTTGTCAACGACTTTGAACATTTTTGGATGCATTGTGTCATTCCAGGCATCATAATATGTTTGATGGCAGTCAAGACATTTTTTGGAAGTTACATAATGGTCAGAATCATTAGTGATATTATTTTTAATAATAGAATCATTATGTAAAAATAAAAAATTGCTAACGTAATAAAAATGATGGTTAAAATTAACCTGAGATGATTTATTCATTAGCCAACCTTTATTGGATGTGTATTGATTGGAAGTGTAATCGAAAATTGTGCCCCGTCAGACGTGTTTTTTATCTCAAGCTGGCCATTCATGTGTTCTTCAACGATTATTTTGGACATATATAAACCCAGGCCTGTTCCGGATTTTTTATCTTTTGTTGAAAAATAAGGTTCAAAAATAGTATGTTGAATTTTGTCAGGTATACCGCCGGCATTATCAATGATGCTAAGTGTTATAGCGACTTTAGTTTCAGTAATCGTAATACTGATTTGTCGGTTTTTTTTACGATTCTCCAGTAATGCTTCTTTTGCATTTTTTATGATGTTAATGATAACTTGCAGTAATTCCCGGCTGTATATTAAAACATTTCGATCACTATGGTAGGCTTTTAATAATTCTATATTTTGGTTTTCAAGCGTTTTTCCCATGATGACTAAACATTCATCAACAATATCCCTTGGTTTTGCATATTCTTTTTGTTTGCCAGGTCGGAAAAAATTTCTAAAATCATCAATGGTTTTGGACAGATACTGGGTTTGTTTAATGATCATTTTTGCATCTTTGGAAAAAGTGTCCGGTTCTATGTCATCAAATTCAATATCTGCGAGCATATTATTGGCTTCCATTGCAATGACACTAATGGGTTGGCGCCACTGATGTGCAATCATACTGATCATTTCACCCATGGCAGCATGTCTGGATTGTGTCATAATCAGCTCATCCTGAGCTTGAATTTTACTCAGTGCTGTTTGTAACTATTCAGCATGATTTTTAATCTCAGATAAAATCAGGTAACTTTTTATCAAATAACAATTCCAATGCAAGACTTGAACTTAC
>JAHXHI010000260.1 GCA_025656775.1 gamma proteobacterium symbiont of Bathyaustriella thionipta | reverse complement strand
CCTTGTAAAAATACCTTGGGGGTTTGGGGGCAAAGCCCCCATAAAGATAAATTCAAGAAAATGCGACAGGTTGGTTGACATCTAGCGCAATCAAAGACATCTATGTCGTTGAGTAATTGAGGTTGCGGCAGCAGTTCAATAAATTCAAAACGCCGTCTCAGAGCCAGATCCAGTTGTTCCAGGGATTTATCAGCTGTGTTCATCGTGCCCAACACATACAGGTTCTCAGGTACCATGGATTCTTGCTTTGAATAAGGTAGCACAACAGAACGAGCATCTTTGCCGCCCCGACGTTTATCTGGTTCCAACAAGGTAATGAGTTCGCCAAAAATACGGGCTATATTGCCACGGTTGATTTCATCAATAATGATGACATAATTTGGTTTGATATTGTTGGAGATAGTTTTCTCTTGTAAAGCGGGTAATGAAAAATTCTGATTTTGCAATTCAGAATTAATATCATTCCAACTGATACGGTTTAAGGGGTAAAAAGTTTGCTGAACCAGACGTTTTTGTTTGTTAATGGGCAGAATGTTAAATTCAATCCCGGTAAAGAGCCAATTGACTTTACGAGCATGGGCATAGTGTTTATCTTCATTACCATTATTATTCGGCTCATAAAAATAATCCGAGGTTACAATACCAATGGCCTCAACGGTTGTTGCATCATTGAGGCATAAAAAGACATCTCCTGCTTCAACATTTTGTGAAAAATTAGTAATAGAGGCCTGACTTTTATTTTTCAGGCTGTCCCAATAGGCTTGTTCTTCTTCAGTTCGTTCATCATAATCCAGACTTAAATCACCGGTCAGGTTCCAGCCGATCCTTGCTTCACCGTTTTGGATATAGCGGTTTCTGAGCTCCGATTCATGACGTCGGCCAATGGAAATCTTCCAGACCTTGGGTGAGGCGGATAAGCCCAGAGTATCATTGCCTGAAATAGAACGGTTGGCCTCCTCGGCAATTTTTTTAAATACACCTTCCTCAATGGTGTACTGGATCTCATTAGTTTCTTCATTGGTATTGGCCCTGATCCCTTCTATAAAATCTTCATAGGCAAAGCTCTGATGGAAGGTGGTAAAAACGATCCGTCCTGTTTCAACGAGTTGATCGTACTTTTGTTTAAGGTTATTTCTAAATTCTTCATCGCTTAAATCCAGAGCGAGTAGTTCTTCAAACCATTCAGGCTCGGCCATCTGGACAGATTGTTCGGTCGTTGAATAGGTTTTCCCAGTACCTGGGGGGCCATATAAAATAGAATTCAAACTCACCATATCATTTTTTTCCAATGTTTCATGGTTTTCGTTATCTGACTTTGATAAGCCAGGTTTTCTAGTGACAGGCCGAATATTAAGCTCATCACTGTATAGTGCATTAATAAAACCATAAGATGTCAGTTTTTCATTAAAGGTATTTTTTGCGGCCTCAAAAACTTCCGTTAATTTTAATAATCGAGCAATAGGCTGAGAGGCTGGTGGGATTTCCTCGGGAGAAAAATCAAATATCTTTAAAAAATATCCTATATGATCACTGGATGTTATCGGCATTATACTATCAAGGTGATAGGCACTAAGAAGGCGTAACTTCCGGCCATTGCCCATAGTCATACGAGGTTCCAGTCCCGCTTTTTCATAAATTTTAGCATCGTCATCCAACCAGGTTAGATCATCCTGGGGATCGGACAAAGCAATTACTTGGTGAATGTTTAAAACATAGTTCAGTGCTTGCTGGTCAGATAAATCAGATAATTGCTTATTTTTATAAAGGCTGCCGTCTTTATTGTTATAGAGGATATGGCCTCGTGATGTTCCGGGTGAATAACGTCCTAAAACCGGTTCTAATCCACGTTCCAGCCACCAGGAATAATTACCTTTCTTAGAGTCTTTACCAAGGCAATATTGTTCAAGTGTGAGTTGTGATAACTTCTCTGCAGGATACTGGGCTAAAAACTCATGATATCGATCATCATTGCCCGTGCGATGCTCATAATCAGGGTTATTGGTTATGAGCTTACCTAAAGATTGAAACGTTTTATTATTTAAATCCATTATCAGAGCCTATTACATTGGTTTTATTGTAACTATTTAGCATAAATTTAAAAAAAATTGAAAAAAAAAGCTTGACAGAAAAGTTATGTAATTTATTAAAACCGACATGTCTATGCAGTATGCGATAA
>JAHXHI010000066.1 GCA_025656775.1 gamma proteobacterium symbiont of Bathyaustriella thionipta | reverse complement strand
GAAGTTTCACTACCTGAAAATGTAATTGCATTTAAGAAAAAATAATTTGGTCGGGGATGGCCGTTGTCACAACTAGGTCTACACCCGTCATTTACCGTCCGACCCTGGCCTGTTTATTTGAACAATTCAAAAAGCTACTGGAAGACATCAAATTTCTGGACCAACAAATCAAGGTCATGGTTAAAAACCATCAGGCCTGTAATGAATTAACTCAAATGGAAGGTGTCGGACCGATCAGTGCACTCTTATTATATGCAACTTTTGGAACAGGTAAGGCATTCAAAAATAGTCGTGAATTTTCAGCTTACATTGGCTTAACACCCAAACAATACAGTAGTGGTGGTAAACAAAATATTGTTGGGATCAGCAAGCATGTGGCTAACAAGCGATTACGTTCAGTACTCATAGAAGGCGCCAGGGCCTATATCTATCGAATGAAAGCAGTCACTACGCCAAAAGATCGCTGGCTGATAGCCATGATACAGCGGGCTGGACATGGAAAGGCAGCAGTGGCATTGGCTAATAAAAATGTCAGAACTGCCTGGGCCATATTAACCCATGGTACCTGTTATGATAAATCTCAGGATAATGAATTACTAACTGCATAATAAAGCAATTAAAACAAAGATGTTAAAGCGTTCAGCAAGAAAACCAATATCAGATAAAGCTATCCGCCTTAGTAAAACCTGTGCCGCTTTGTGAACTAACAAGCTCGCTGACACTTAGAGGAACTAAGGTGCGCATACATTGAGGGCTGGGAGATAGCGTCTCCAGATAAAAGCCGAATATACGTACGCGACTTAATTTGATATAAAATTTACTTGCTAAACAAGAGGTGTCCATATACAAAGCGGTTCATACTTAAGAGTAATTATCATTTTGAATTCCAGACAACGGCCATTTCAATCCACTAATAAATGTGTGGGGTAAATTGACAAAATTCAGCTGTACCTGTCAATTAATACTTTTTTGAAAAATGACAGCTAACCGAATTATTGCAGACATTCTTAATTACAGAGTAAACACAATTAACCAAACCCTTCCATTGCTACCAATTGATTTCTTCAGCATGAGAAGAATACATATAACCTGAACTGATACCCAACATTAGTGCTATATGAACCATGAACCTGAATATTCGAACTATTTTGTTGTTGTTCATTGTAAATCTCCCTATTGGTTATGATGCATAATCATACCAAGTTATAGGTTAAATTAATGCGATTGTTAGTGATCTCACAAAGTAATCTATCATTTTTTCATTTCTATCCTTCAATTTAGAATAATAGATTCCCGAATATAGCCATAAAAATTGCTCCTGCAATGACCAAAATAATAAATGCAGGAATAGCAGCAATAGCAGTCTTTACCATAAGTACAACTAATTGCCAGAAAGGAATATCAAAATTTGTGACAATTACTTCTTGTATATTATTTGTCTTTCTTGTCACTTCTAATGTAGGATAATTTCCTTTAATTTTAGATTGTTCGTCAAACCAACCAACTTTTTGAGTTTCAGGTTTTTCAACAAACGGCTCTTCATTTGTTTTTTTTTCATCTATTGTATTATTCATAATTTATGCTCCTTATATTTATCTTTAAAATTTTTATTTATTCAGAACCATCCAATCCCTTCTTGAGGTAAGATAATTTATTTCGACCTTAAATTATACTTAACAACATAGTTTGAACTGTAGAATCATTTCTGTATGTGCCATACCGTGGATTTAAGCACGAGCTCTCTCTTGAATTGTTCTATCAGTTCTATTACCTTCTTAACCTTGTATTCTTTTCCATACCATTTATTTTCAATTTGATTCTTGTTTGCCAATGACTCCAGCACCTCTTCAAATGATGCCTCTGGTGACAACCCGACATTAACTGCGGTAGCGAGCTGGTCACCGCCTGCATTATAATAATGCCACAGGTAGTTCTGAGCGACGGTAATATTATTGAGTTGCTCCGTAATATTGTCGTATTTCCACCATGCTACTGCATCGATTGCAATCTTGCTGGACTCCTTTAAAATATAGCTCGATGCCCCACCTGATAAACCCGATGTTGCTACTGACGTCACTCCCTCTTGCATGCCGCTTATGATCATCTCGGAGATTCGTTTCCCCCTATGTCAACATACCTGTCGCCTGAAAAATTTAGTATTAGGAGACAAAAATGGTAAGATATACCCAGGAATTTAAGTTACAAT
>JAHXHI010000378.1 GCA_025656775.1 gamma proteobacterium symbiont of Bathyaustriella thionipta | reverse complement strand
TAAGTTCAAGTCTTGCATTGGAATTGTTATTTGATAAAAAGTTACCTGATTTTATCTGAGATTAAAAATCATGCTGAATAGTTACTAAATTTATTGCGTTGTGTTGTTTTAAATAGGAAATTCATATTAATAACACCCTTTATATCCGTTAACAGGCAGAATCAAAAAAAATCCTCAACATATTTGGAAGAGAATAAAAGTTTGTCCTGAGTGAGCTCTAAATAAGTGTTCCTAAAAGGTGTCCACTGAGTATACGAATAGGTGCCCTATTGTTTCGTGATTTGATGTAATACGAGCGAAATAATAGGGCAGCTATTCATATAGGGTAGTCACATCAAAAATGGACACTATTTAGGAGCAGTAATTGAGTTAAAAATTTTTTAGCTTATCCTTTATTAGGTATAGTTGAAATTTCCTTCTTACTCTACTTAATTCCTGAATTACACAGGTATTTTTTAAATTTTCTTTTAAATAATATTCATTTTTTGAGCTTATAAGCTTTCTCTCATTTTTACTTCCTGTTCAACATCAACCACTGTTTCACGCATTGCTTCCAGTAAAACATAAATAACCGGCACAAAAAATAGTGCAACAAAGGTTGCTATGGTCATACCACCGAGCAAAGCAATACCAATGGTTTTTTGTGTTTCAGCGCCTGCTCCTGTGGCAATAGCCAATGGAATAATGCCGAAAATAAATGAAAAAATGGTCATTAAAATAGGCCTGAAACGTGATACTGCAGCCTCAACGGCTGAATCGACAATACTTTTGCCGGACTCTCGCAGCTCTTTGGCAAATTCAACGATCAATATGGCATTTTTTGATGACATGGCAATCAGCAGAACCAGACCAATCTGGGCAAACACATTCATTGGCAGGTTAGCATACTGCAGGCCAAGCAGCGCACCCAGCATAACTAACGGCACCGGGATCATGATCATCAGCGGTAATATCCATGACTCATACTGGGCCGCCAATACCATAAAGACAACAATCATGACAAAGGCAAAGGTAGTCACAGTGGAGTTTCCGGAAATTTTTTCCTGCAGAGACATACCTGACCATTCAAAGCCGTATTCTTTAGGCATTATTTTTTTCTGCAGTTCTTCCATGGCAGCCATCGCATCACCCGAGCTATAACCAGGCGCAGCAGAGCCATTAATCTGAATAGAGCGATAGAGGGTATAGTGAGTAATATTCTGCGGTCCTTTAATCTCTTTAACGGCAATAACAGCGCTCAGAGGCACCATTTTATTGTCATTATTACGCACATATAATTTTGAAATATCACTTTTGTCACTTCTGAATGCTGTTTTGGCCTGAGCAAAAACACGATAAACCTTACCGTATTTAGTAAAATCATTGATATAAACAGAACCAAGATAGGTTTGCATGGTTTTGAAAACATCGGCGATATCGACACCCAGGGCATTAATTTTTTCACGATTAAAGTCTATCTGATACATTGGATTGGACGAATTAAAGGTGGTGTAGGCTGAACCAATACGGGGATCCTTATTGGCGGCAATCAGAAGCTCATTCACATAATGCTGTAACTGCTCAATATCAGAAGCCATCAGGTCCTGTACTCGAAAATCAAAACCACCTGACACACCAAGACCCGGAATTCCCGGCATATTAAAGGCAAAGACTCTGGCATCAGAAATGTCAGCGGTTTTTTTGAAAATCTGACGAATAATGGCATCCACATTTTCGCTCTTATCATCACGCTCATCCCAATGTTTAAAAGTGATGAATGAAACACCTGAAGCCGGATCAAGCGAACCAGTGATAATATTATAGCCCTGAACAGTGGTCACGTTTTCAATCGCATCAATAGTCGCAAGACGTTTTTCAATTTCATCTGAAATTTTTTCAGTTTGCACAATAGACGAACCGGGTTTTAACGTATAACCTGCCATGGCAACGCCCTTATCTTCTTCGGGTACAAAGCCTGTAGGAATGGTTTGAAACAGATGAGCGGTATAGCCAATCAGTGCAATAAAAACAATCACAACCAGCCATTTGAGCTTAATAAACAGCCTGATAATCTGTTTGTATTTTTTTGTTGCCCAGTCAAAGCCTTTATCAAACAGCCTGAAGCCTGCAAACTTCTTATGATCGGCAATAAGAGCTCACTTGCTCATCATTCATACCATGACAATGCATTATGGCTTCAAGACGTTGTGTTTTATTCCAGTCCCTGGGACTT
>JAHXHI010000031.1 GCA_025656775.1 gamma proteobacterium symbiont of Bathyaustriella thionipta | reverse complement strand
TTTTCAATATCTAGCCGATAATTTTTCACGAAAACACTTCTTTTTGATATTAAGTTGTTGTTTTATATATCACAAGAAGACCTGCACCCCTATCGTGGTTCCTATGGTGACACCTTGCCTTGCCGAATCCGCGTTACTATCGAAGGTCAATCTGCAGAACAAGACGTAGTGTTCAAGCCTGAGCGCATGACACCTGCTTATTGTGGTGGCTGTTATGACACACATGTTGAAGATGGTGATGATCACGACGAGGACGACAAGGACGATGAGGACAATGAGAGCGACCATGATAAGGACGACGACGATCATGATGCAAAGGAAAAGAAAGTTCGGAAGAAAAACAGGCGTAACAGGGAGGATTGATGCCGCTAGTCATTGCTAGTAAAGAGTAGAAAAGGGGCTTCGGCCCCTTTTTTCTTGGGATAATCTTCAGCAAAACCAGCAAATCACTACCATAGACAAAATACGACACTCATCTCAACTTTTTTGTTCTCATATATCGCTAGACTACCTACTTCTGTAAACAAGAAGAGTTAATGAAAAACACTTACAAAAACATGTTTATAATCCAGAGAACCGCATGGAGCGGGCAGGTTCAAGCAGAAAAACAAAGTACATATTTAACGCCCTACCACTAATCATCAGGCGTTTTATATTTTCACAATGCGCGGCAATTTAACAACTGTGAGCAGCTTATAATATCAGTGGTTTAGCTGGTATATAAAAATCTGAAGACAAGCTACAAAGGATACACCGGACGTGCTATCTTTTGTTTATACAAAGGCATCATTTTTGGAGCCAGTTCGCGCAGTTTCTTTTGACGATTACCTGGGGCAGGATGTGTACTTAAAAATTCCGGTGGCGATGAACCGCCAACGCGTCCCATTTTTTCCCATAAAGTCACGGCTGCATTGGGGTTATACCCGGCTTTGGCCGCCAGTTCGATACCCATTCTGTCTGCTTCAATTTCAGCCGTTCGACTATTAGGCAGTTCTATGGCCATTGATGCAGCCAAAGCAGCACCGGTCAGAGCGACACCACCATACTTAGAATCATTGGCAGCCACGGCAAGCGCAACCATGCCTATTTGTGAGGCCATTTGTACGGACATTTTTTCTGCTGTGTGATTAGCCAGAGCATGGGCAATCTCGTGTCCCATCACCTGGGCAAGCTCATCATCACTGGGTTTGACTTTTTTCAGCAAGCCTGTATAAATGGCCATTTTACCACCGGCCATACACCAGGCATTAACCATTTCAGGATCATCAATCACTTTAACGCTCCACTCCCAGTGACGGGTATGGGGATATTGAACAATTGCCTGACTAATCAAGCGGCCCGTGACTAATTTAACCCGTTTTGTCACAACGGGATCACTATCAATTTTCCCCTTATCATCCAAGGGTTTAAGTGTCTTAACATAAGCTTCTTTAGAGGCTGAAATTGCTTGTTCCGGAGACACCAGCATAAATTGACTGCGTCCGGTTGGACTGGTTGTACAGGCAGTCATGGTCAGTACAAAAAGTATCAATGGGATAACCAGCAAAGGTTTCATAAAATTTCCTTTTTTATTTTTCTATCGTAATGGCTGAAACAAATACTCCAGACCATTAATTTTAATTTCAAGAACAATTGCCATTAACTTCCCCAGCTCTCCCTCAGGGAATCCTTTATTGGCAAACCAGACAACATAAGGTTCTGGTAAATCAATCAGCAAACGATCTTTATACTTGCCAAAGGGCATTTTATAGCGCGCTAATTTCAGCATAAGCTCAGGATCAGAAAGCAGAGTATTATTTTCGATTTCCATAAACTGTCAATATATTTTACACAATCAAATCTGAACACATGATTAACAACAATAAAATAGGCTAAGCAATTGTTTTCCTGATAATAAAAAAACAAGGTATAAAAATTGCTTAAATTTATTAAAATACAGTGTATCAAGATGTTAACAACTTGTTAAGTCACACTGGTAAATAACAGAGTTAAAATCAGTGCCAACAATCGCGTTAAACAGCAAACTGATATATCTCTGATAGCGGCAACCACCTGACATAAATGATATTTACGATGAAAATGACGGCCTCAAGTGCTCACTTAGCAATGACCAATACTGACTTAAATAATCGCATTTACGCTAGATGTCAACCAACCTGTCGCATTTTCTTGAATTTATCTTTATGGGGGCTTTGCCCCCAAACCCCCAAGGTATTTTTACAAGGG
>JAHXHI010000155.1 GCA_025656775.1 gamma proteobacterium symbiont of Bathyaustriella thionipta | reverse complement strand
AGTTTTGCTGACTGTTGAACAATTGCCACTGTTAAAATGAAAATTCAACTGATCAAAACTAATGTGTCGAGGTACTAGGTCTACACCCATTTATAATGATACCGCTAATAAATCATAAAGTAATCACGAAAACAGTTTTGACTTAATCTGGAATGTTTGC
This sequence comes from gamma proteobacterium symbiont of Bathyaustriella thionipta, assembly GCA_025656775.1. GTDB lineage: Bacteria > Pseudomonadota > Gammaproteobacteria > GRL18 > GRL18 > GRL18. The sequence continues at coordinate 2,069 of JAHXHI010000155.1, read as the reverse complement.
TCAGACTCACGTTACTTAACTTTATGACTATCATCACAAAAAGGAAGATTGGCTGATTTTCCGCACCGACAAATATAAAGTTGCACATTCGTTTTTGCTGTATATTCAAAGGGTTCTTTATCAGTCCCCTTGTGGCTGTCATCACAATAAGGTGGTGTTTTAGTTTGACCACAGCGACAAAAATAAACTGTCTCACCCGCCATTACATCAACAATCATTGGCTGACCTTTTGAGTACATCGCGCATCCCCTGCTTGATTTGTTGTTTCTATAAGTATAGTTTAGTTTAAATCAGAAAAATCACTCACCAGAGACTCCCTTATCGGATTTTCCAGTCTATCTATTGCTTGATGATAATATTTATGGGATATCCCCATACTGATAACAGCACGCTCTTTTGCCTTTTGCACCATTTTTGGAGTGAACTCAAAGCGAAGGAAATGAACTGCGGATGTTTTTTCCTCAGTTTCCCTTTCCAGATCTTCATTGGCAATAGGGTAAACGGGCTCAAAGTCACCAATTTTTACCCAAATAGTTTTCTCAATACCCAGCAATTTTTTTAATGCCTGCTGACGCTCTTCTACATTGGTATATTCAAGCATAAAAGTAGCTTTCCAGTTATGTCCATCAGGAATAAGCTGATTATAGGTTTCAAGCTCATCATTGATGGCATTGGCTTCAAAAATACGTTCAATACGCAACATTTCCTGAATCTGATATTGCATCGTCAGCTGATCTTCAAAATACAGGGTGGCATTAGGACCTATGGGCACACGCCTTATTTTTTTATGATCCATGACCTTGTCTCTAAACTCAGAGCGTATTGCCGCATAATCTTCCAGGCTGTAGAGATCACCACGTTTTAATCGTGTCATCATGCTAATCCTTCCCATATTTTAATAGTAAAGTTAAGTAAATGAATTAGAGCCCATAGGCCTTACGTAATAGAGTGATTGGATGTTCTGGTTTCTGGCCATTATCCAGACCATTTTCAATATGATGCCCAGCCATCGCACAATCACTGCCATAATGATCGGCATTAAACTGTTTAACCTGATTAACCACAGGACGTCCTATTTTCATTGCAGTTTTATGAAATTCACTTTTAACGGCATAAGTCCCATCATGTCCTGAACAACGTTCAATTGATTTAACTTCTGTATCCGGTATTAATTGTAAAACATCCCTGGTTTTCATTCCGATTTTCTGTACACGCTGATGACAGGCAACATGGTAAGCCACTTTACCTAATGACTGCTTAAACTGGATATTCAGTTTGCCGTCTTTATGACGGATCATAAGATATTCAAAGGGATCAAATATGGCCTGACTGACCTTAAGCACATCTTGATCATCAGGAAAAATTAAAGGTAATTCCTGTTTGAACATCAAAGCACAGGACGGTACGGGTGCAATAATATCCCAGCCTTCATCCACCAGCTTAAGCAAAACTGGAATATTAGCATTTTTAGCTTTTTCGACAGAATCCAGATCACCTAATTCCAATTTCGGCATACCACAACATTGTTCTTTCTCTGCAATTGTGACATGGATTTTATTGTGTTCAAATACAGTCACCAGATCTTCACCAATATCCGGTTCATTGACATTACCATAACAGGTTGCAAAAAGAGCCACCTTGCCGCGGGTACGACCAGCGGGTATTGGCGCGGGCACATTGATTCCTTTTAGCTTGCTCAGCCGTTTCCGTAAGTGATTTGTATGATATTCTGGTAATTTTGCATCAGGGTGAATTCCTAATACCTTATCAAGCACATTACGTGATATTTTTTGCTTGTTCACTGAATTAACCACCTGAGCAATAATGGGTAATCCGGCAAAATGACCCACCACATCCGTACTGGTTAAAATTTTATCACGCAGTTTAACGTCACCGTGTTTATATTTTACTGCTTTAGCTCTCAACATTAGATGAGGATAATCAATATTCCATTCATGGGGTGGTGTATAAGGGGTGTAGACGGGTGTAGACCTAGTTGTGACAACGGCCATCCCCGACCAAATTATTTTTTCTTAAATGCAATTACATTTTCAGGTAGTGAAACTTCC
>JAHXHI010000199.1 GCA_025656775.1 gamma proteobacterium symbiont of Bathyaustriella thionipta | reverse complement strand
ATTGTAACTTAAATTCCTGGGTATATCTTACCATTTTTGTCTCCTAATACTAAATTTTTCAGGCGACAGGTATGTTGACATAGGGGGGGTTAATGACATTAATCACCTTTGCCAACGTCATTGCCCGTTATCTTTTTAATGATAATATTCTTTGGGCTCTTGAAATAACGGTGTTCCTTTTTGCCTGGCTGGTCCTGATGGGCGCTTCTTATGCAGTGAAACATCATGTTCATATTGGTGTTGACGTTGTTTTAAACGCTGTATCTCCAAACAAAAGAAAAATCCTTGCACTGATAGCTGTCAGTGCTTGTCTGATCTATGCCATTTTACTATTAATTGGTTCATGGAATTACTGGTATCCCTTTATTACAGAACGAGCCTGGCTGGAAACAGATGATATCCCGATACCTGAATCATTGATGTTTTTGGCTGACTGGTTTAATGAGGGTGAACGATACGAAAAGTTACCCCGTTTTATTCCATACTTGGCATTACCACTTGGTATGGCTTTGTTTACATTTCGTTTTATACAACTGGGCTGGCGCGTTATCAAGGGGGATATTGATAAGATAATATCATCTCATGAAGTTGAAGAAGAATTGGAAGAAGCCATAGACTATGAAACCAAACTGAATAAGCAGTCAGACGATAAGAAGGAGTTTAAATAATGGCTATTTTAATACTTTTTCTTATGGTGATTGGTTTTATGCTGGTTGGTGTGCCGATTGCGGTTTCTCTTGGCCTCTCAAGTATTATCTTTTTAAAGATGCACTCTGATTCTTCTTTAGCCTCGGTTGCTCAAACATTATTTTCTGCATTTGAGGGACATTACACATTACTGGCCATTCCATTTTTTATCCTGGCATCAGTGTTTATGTCAACAGGTGGTGTTGCACACCGAATTATACGCTTTGCGATTGCGGTTGTAGGGTCGTTTAGAGGCGGCCTGGCAATGGCCTCGGTCTTTGCCTGTATGATGTTTGCAGCACTGTCTGGTTCATCACCAGCAACAGTGGTCGCTATTGGTACCATTGCCATTGCCGGTATGATTCAAGTGGGTTATACCAAAGAATTTGCTGCCGGCGTGATTTGTAATGCAGGTACACTGGGTATTTTAATACCGCCCTCAATTGTTATGGTAGTGTATGCGGCCGCGACCGATGTTTCTGTGGGCAGAATGTTTTTAGCTGGTGTTATTCCCGGATTATTAGCGGGTGGTATGTTAATGCTGGGTATTTATCTGGTGGCCCTTTATAAAAATTTACCGGCACAACCCTGGGCTGGCTGGTCTGAAGTGTTAAATTCAGCGAAAGATGCAAGCTGGGGTTTATTATTAATTGTCATTATTCTCGGTGGTATTTATGGTGGTATTTTTACACCCACTGAAGCCGCTGCTGTGGCCGCTGTTTATGCCTTTCTAATTGCTAATTTTGTTTATTGTGATATGGGGCCATTCAAAGAAAAAGGGACGGGCGGTATCATGATTTTGTGGCGTGCTTTATCTGTATTCTGGCATAAAGATACAAAACATAGTCTCTTTGAAGCTGGCAAGCTCACCATTATGCTGTTATTTATCATTGCCAATGCGCTCATCCTTAAACATGTTTTAACTGAGGAACGTGTTCCCCAAATGATAACAGAATCCATGCTGGCTGCAGGCTTTGGGCCAATTATGTTTCTTGTGGTGGTCAATGTTTTATTACTCATTGGTGGTCAATTTATGGAACCATCTGGTTTGCTGATTATTGTCGCACCGCTTGTTTTTCCTATTGCTATTGCTTTAGGAATAGACCCAATACATCTTGGTATTATTATGGTGGTCAATATGGAAATAGGAATGATAACCCCACCGGTAGGTCTTAATCTTTTTGTTACCGCTGGTGTGGCAGGAATGCAAATGCTTAATGTAGTAAAAGCGGCAGCACCCTGGTTGGCAATTATGTTTGTATTTTTAATGATTGTCACTTACGTACCTGCTGTTTCTACCTGGTTGCCGACGTTGATGATGGGACCTGAAATAATTACCAGGTAAAACCTGTTTAGCAACAGGTTTGATTTACCTTTAATGCGTGAGCCAAATACTATTGAATTATAGGTTAATTATAGTGCTTGATAATGACGTTAGTTAAGTTTATTTAAATACAGTTGCGGGGCGATATGATGAATTCAGCTATTAATACGGGTGCAGGTCTTCTTGTGATATATAAAACAACAACTTAATATCAAAAAGAAGTGTTTTCGTGAAAAATTATCGGCTAGATATTGA
>JAHXHI010000272.1 GCA_025656775.1 gamma proteobacterium symbiont of Bathyaustriella thionipta | reverse complement strand
CTATTGAACGAGACATTGTTTATTTAAGTTCTTTGATTAATATTGGGTGTTATAGTAATCGACGCCCTTTTCACTGGTGGTGGGCAGAGAAAAATAGCATAGAAATACCAGGTATGGGTAAAAATACCGCTTTAATTTTTTATTTGACTCAGCACTACCTTGAGCCGTTATTACCTAAAAGTAGTTTAAACTATTTAAACCCAAATTCAGGCAATCAAAAATTGTATTATCAGGCAGAGGGAAAGAAAACGAACGTAATTGGATCAAAAAAATTCGAGTTATACCAAAAGCAATGGAACAAATACCTGCACCCATTCTTTCAAACGTCAATGATGTTGTGTATGAGTCACTTTATAAAGAGAGGGTGGTTAATATAACTTATCTGGCACAAAAAAATAAAATAGCAGCAAAAAAAAGGATACATCCTTTAGGATTGATATATCGAGGCATTACTACAGAATTAATTGCTCAAGATGAAAATGATAAAAAAATTAAGCGTTTTTTAATGAATCGTATACAGTCAGCAAAAATACAAGTTCAATCCTCAACAATACCTGATGGCTTTAAGCTTGACGACTATATTAAAACACGGCTAGGCTACCCCCTTGATTCTAAACTAATAAAGTTTCAGGCCTGGATTAGTCAAAAAGAACGACATAAAATTGAAGAAGCACCCTTAAGTAAAGATCAATTAATAAAAGAAGCAGAAAACAACTCTATTATTGTCACTGCTACGGTGAGAAAAACAACAGCACTAATTCATTGGATTTTAAGCATGGGACCAGAACTCAAAGTTCTTAAACCCATTGAGATTAAAAATCAAATGAAAGAACTTAGTGCTAAAATGTATGAGCTTTATAAGGCATAAAGCGACATATTATGTCTCTTTATCTGACTCCATTTACTCCTAACGCCCGAGCTCAGGGGCGCGCAGCGAAGCGAAGCGTCCATTGAAGCCCATTGTGTACGCCCGACATGGGCATTGACTGATGAGGTGAAAGTCCTCTGTAGGAAGATCACGGTCATCACCCTAAATGTTTAGGGATATTATGACCTTAACTACTAGCGAAAGGCAAGTGCTGATCCGTGAGGAAAGGTGTGAAGGAAGCCTGGAGCAAAACTGTGAGCTGATGAATAAAAACATCATATGAGGCTTAGCCTGAAGGTGAGTTGGCACAAGACAACGAAACTGGGTGATCTAACGGGTAGAGTAAATGATGCAGTTGTGCAGTGAAAGTCAGTGTTCTTATTCGGGGAGATCTGTTTAACCTGCGATCGGAAAGACACCAGTGAGGCTCTGGTATAAAAGTGTCTTGGCTCTTCTGACCCATCGGCAGAAGAGAGCGAATCAGAGGGAACCGATAGCGCCCGGTCAGGCAACTGGCGGTGTGATTAGACAGAAGTCAGCATAGGCCATAGTAGTCAAATGTCTGTCGTAATGGACAGGACAAGGTGTATGATATCGCTTTATGCTTTTTATCTGTATTTTGTTCAACGGAAGAAAGGATATGTTTAATGACCTGATAAATTCCAGCTTTTTAACTTCTTTAAATATGCTGTCTAAACCGATCCGGCCTGGATCAGCTTTTAAATCAGAAAAGCTGATATCATTATCATCAGTGAGTAAAGCATCAACTTTCAGTTTTGTTTCTGGTAATAAAGAGTGTTCAATAAACTGAAATAAGTCTTCTTCATATTGTTTTGCTGCTGAATTGATTAGGCGTGATAACTCTTTACTAGCAGGACATTCAAGTTTATTTCCAAGAAACCATTCATAGGCATGCTCGTAAACATGCTTCCCATCAGGATCAGTTGGATAAATTTCAGTGACGAGCCAGTTTGTAAATAATTCCTTATCATTTTCATTTGTCTTTTTGATTTTTAGAAATGATAGAATTTCTAATCTGTGCCTGCGACCACTTCTGCCTTTCCAGTTATAATCATCAAGATCATGAGGTTTACATTCTAATTGGCTACAAAGATAATGTATTGGGGATTCTGATAAATCAGCATGTTGTTGTGGGAATTGCCCTGTATTTTGGTAATATTTTAATTGAATGCAGAACCCAAGATGGCTCCTGGATGGTTTCGTCTTTAGAAGTTCCATTTCTTCAAATGACAAGCTTCAAAAATCAGAAAGTTCATCAGTATTCCATACATTCTTCATTTTTGTCTTCCTTGTATGTAACTATTCAGCATGATTTTTAATCTCAGATAAAATCAGGTAACTTTTTATCAAATAACAATTCCAATGCAAGACTTGAACTTACA
>JAHXHI010000290.1 GCA_025656775.1 gamma proteobacterium symbiont of Bathyaustriella thionipta | reverse complement strand
AATTTTAAGAAAGCTGAATATGATTTTGTATGGCCTTTTTTTTAGTTGAATGCTAAAAAAAGGCTATTTACGGATGGACACTAATTAAAGTATAGAAACAGATCTTTCCCTGAAATCTAAAATAAAGGATAATACTCCTCACTTAATTAGGAGTATTTGATGAAATTTAGTGTTGATGAATTCCGTAGTTGGGAAAACAAAAAAGTCACCCTGCTGGGCATGTCCGGTGTGGGCAAAACCTATCTCTCTACCCTTTTAAGGGATTCACAGTGGTTTCATTATTCCGGTGATTATCGTATTGGCACTCGTTATCTCGACGAACCTATTATGGATATGATCAAACAACAGGCTATGAAAGTTCCTTTTTTAAAAGAATTACTGCGTAATGACTGGATATCAATAAAAAACAACATTAAGGTTCACGATCTTGGCCCCGTATTAAGCTATATTGGAAAGTTAGGTAATCCTGAGCTGGGCGGTGTTGAACTTGAAGATTTCATACAGCGACAGGAATGTTACCGTGAAGGCGAAATTGCCGCCATGCATGATGTTCCTAATTTTATTAAAAAAGCACAGAATATTTATGGCTATCAGCATTTTGTCAATGATGTGGGCGGCAGTCTCTGTGAATTAGATGATCCGAAAGTAATTAAAACATTGGTCGAACATACTCTTATCCTGTACATTCAGGTAACCAATAAAGCAGAAGAAAATAAACTCATTGAACGCGCTCAAAGTGCTCCTAAACCACTTTATTATCGTCCGGAATTTTTACAGGATGAACTGGCAGTGTATCTCAAAGAGAACAACATGGACTATGCGGCACAAATGATTCCTGATGAGTTTACCCGCTGGGTTTTCCCAAGATTATTTCATTCACGGATCCCCCGCTATGATGCAATCGCCAAACCTCATGGGTATACGGTCACATCTGAAGAAGTTTCACAGATACGTGATCAACAGGATTTCTTACAACTATTAGAAACAGCCATTGCAAGGACTGTTTAATAAAATCATCTTTCATTGAATATTTCATTAACCATTCAAACAATATGGATAATATATGCCATTAGTTGCTCATAATCAGTTGCCTTCTTTTTCCCGTTTACGTGATGAAGGCATTAAGGTGTTAACACCAACAACAGCCCAACATCAGGATATCAGAGAATTACATATTGGTTTATTAAATATGATGCCTGATACAGCATTAGCAGCGACTGAAAGACAATTTTTTCGTTTAGTGGGTGAGAGCAATCCCATTGCACAGTTTTATGTTCATCCTTTTACTCTGGATGAAATTCCTCGTTCACAAAAAGCTAAAGATTATCTCTCTCAATATTATGAGTCTTTTGCTGATATAAAAGAAATGGGACTGGACGCATTGATTATCACCGGGGCTAATGTCACGGGCTCTGAACTTTCCAGTCAACCATTTTGGGAGCCGTTGATTGAAGTATTTGACTGGGCCTGGGAAAATGTGACTTCAACGTTATGCTCTTGTCTGGCGACCCATGCAGTTATGGAATTTCGTTATTCACAAAAACGCAAACCTCAGTGCAATAAAACATGGGGCGTATTTCCTCATCACGTACTGGATAAGCACCACCCACTGATTAATGATATTAACACCCGTTTTGATGTCCCGCATTCACGCTGGAATGCAGTCTCACAACAACAGTTTAAAAATCAGAAATTAAAAATACTGGTTGAATCTGATAGTGGCTTCGTTCATCTGGCAACCAGTCCTGATGGCTTTCGACATGTCTTATTTCAGGGGCATCCAGAATATGATGCCATCTCATTACTCAAAGAGTACAAACGTGAAACGATGCTCTTTAACCAGGGAAAACTCGATACCTATCCACCGTTTCCCGCCAATTATTTAGGTATTTTTGAAAAAGCCATTTTAAATGAATATCGGCTTCGCTGTACTATGGCCAGACAAAATGATCAAGCGCTGCCAGAGTTTCCTGAAACTTTGGTGACTCAAAATATCGACATTACCTGGCATGACACAGCAGTTGAAGTCATAGGAAACTGGATGGGACTCATCTATCAACTCACTCATAAAGATCGTCATATTCCATTTATGGACAGTATTGATGACAACAACCCACTCTCTTTAGCGGAATAGTTTTTAGCTGAAGAGTTGTATTAAGCATCAACAAAAGCATTAAATTGTCATAACGAGGCTGTAGAATAACCCCTATTTTTAATACTTTTTCAATAAATCCACAATACAGGATTCATAAATAGCTTTCAATTTCTAAGA
>JAHXHI010000160.1 GCA_025656775.1 gamma proteobacterium symbiont of Bathyaustriella thionipta | reverse complement strand
ATCGATAGTTAATAGCGATTCGGTTATAAAAAATTATTTTTAGCCGTTAATTTATCAAAATATTTAGGTTCACCGGTTTTTGCTGAATTTTACATGGGATTCTCGAATAGTTTCAAATAATCAGTTAAAATATGGGGTTTTAGGAATCGTTTATCTGAATTTTTAGACGTTTTTGGCTGATTATTTAGCCATTCACAAATACTGTCAAAAGGATCACAGAATGCCAACCATCATCACCAATACCACTCCTTTCAATGATCAAAAGCCTGGTACATCAGGCCTTCGCAAAAAAGTCGTACATTTTCAGCAAGCCCATTATCTGGAAAATTTTGTCCAGTCAATTTTTGATTCAATTGGTGATTATAAAGGTAAAACCCTGGTATTAGGTGGTGACGGACGCTATTACAATCAGGAAGCAATACAAGTTATATTAAAAATGGCTGCTGCAAATGGTTTTGCAAAGGTATTTGTCGGGCACAATGGCATATTATCCACACCAGCTGCGTCAGTTATCATCCGCAAAAAACAAACCTATGGCGGCATTATATTATCTGCCAGCCATAATCCCGGTGGTCCTGATGAAGATTTCGGCATAAAATACAATACACAAAATGGTGGCCCGGCACCTGAAAAAATTACAGATGCCATTTATGCTCGAAGTAAAACGATTACACACTACACCACACTCGATACAGAAACAACAATCGATCTCAGTCATTTAGCCACACATAACCTTAATGGCATGCGTATTGAAATCATTGATTCAGTATCTGACTATGCATTGCTGATGAACGAATTGTTTGATTTCTCTGCAATTAAAGACATGATAGCCAATGGCTTTACCCTATGTTTTGATGCCATGCATGCAGTGACAGGTCCTTATGCAACAGAGATTTTAGAAAATCAATTAGGTGCAGCTGAAGGCTCCGTGATCAATGGCATCCCACTGGAGGATTTTGGTGGTGGTCATCCCGATCCTAATCTAGTACATGCTCACCTTTTAGCTGAACTTATGTTTTCTGAGCAATCACCTGACTTTGGTGCAGCTTCTGACGGTGACGGCGATAGAAACATGATTGTCGGCAACAATATTTTTGTTACCCCTAGTGATAGTCTGGCGATATTAACTGCTAATGCTGAACAGGTTCCTGCATATAGAGGTAAAATCACTGGTGTCGCACGTTCAATGCCCACCAGCCAGGCCTCTGATCAAGTTGCAAAAAAATTGGGAATTAACAGTTACGAAACCCCAACCGGATGGAAATTTTTTGGTAATCTCATGGATGCCCATAAAGTGACTTTATGCGGAGAAGAAAGTTTTGGCACAGGTTCCAGCCATATTCGTGAAAAAGACGGTCTATGGGCGGTATTGTTCTGGTTGAATATACTTGCTTCACGCAAAGAATCTGTTGCTGATATCGTACATCAACATTGGCAGGAATTTGGTCGTAATTATTATTCACGACATGACTTTGAGGCCATTGAAAGTGATAAGGCAAATCGGCTTATGTCAGGCTTACGTGATAAGGTAAAAACACTTACCGGCAAACAGCTGGGTACCCTGACAGTCAGCTATAGTGATGATTTCAGTTATACTGATCCGATTGACAATAGCATTAGTGAGCAACAAGGTATTCGTATTGGTTTTTCCAATGGCTCGCGTATTGTGTTCAGATTATCAGGAACAGGCACCAGTGGCGCCACTGTACGTATTTATTATGAAAGCTATGAAACAGACACTGACAAGATGAATCAGGATACTCAACACGCTTTAAATGAATTAATTAACTTGTCCCTTATCATCAGCGATTTACCCTCACTGACAGGGCGAACAGAACCCACAGTGATTACATAATTTAAATTGTAAGGACATATAATTATGTTTACAGGTATTGTTCAAACAACAGCACCGGTTATTGAAATTATAAAAAAAGAAAATTTTCAAACTCATATTATTGAGTTGGATCTTTCTTTTACACAAAGTTTGCAGATTGGTGCTTCGATTGCACATAATGGTTGTTGTCTGACTGTCATTGAAATTAATGGTAACCATATTTCATTTGATTTGATGCAGGAAACACTCAGCGTTACCAACCTTGGTGATCTTATGCCTGGCGATAGAGTTAATATTGAACGTGCTGCCCGTTTTGGTGATGAAATTGGCGGTCACCAGATGTCTGGTCATATACTATTTACAGCAACAGTGGATAAAGTCATTGAAAGTGAAAATAACTGCCAGATTTGGTTTCAGATCCCGTAACTATTCAGCATAAATTTAAAAAAAATTGAAAAAAAAAGCTTGACAGAAAAGTTATGTAATTTATTAAAACCGACATGTCTATGCA
>JAHXHI010000078.1 GCA_025656775.1 gamma proteobacterium symbiont of Bathyaustriella thionipta | reverse complement strand
CTGAACTGACATGATTTATTCCTGTTCAAATAACAGTAATAGATCAAATGCATGGGCTCTTGTCAAGATAAATTAAGCGCGATCGCCCTAGTTTAAATGCCCTGAAAGTGTTTCTCTCCCCTGTTTTATGATATATTACTTCCCCTTAAGCCCCCGTAGCTCAGCTGGATAGAGCGACCCCCTCCTAAGGGGTAGGCCGGACGTTCGAATCGTCTCGGGGGCACCATAACTTATTAAAATATAATATTTTTTCCTGTCTCAATATATCTAATTTTTACAGGGAACTATGCTTATATAAACTTTACAACTGGTACAACAAATACAATGATATTTAAAAAATGTGTTAATTATCTACTGCCAATGAGTTTAACTCCATTTTTTCTGCTGGTATTAATGACACTATCCGGCTGTTCACCACACCTCGGTGCTGGTAACTGGAAAGCAGAGGGTGATAATTCACTCAAGGTTTCCCGAATTAATGTCGTTTATGAAGGCACTGCTGATTTTTATGTTGAGGGCGAAGAACAATCGATACGTCGTTGCTTCTGGTCTGCTGTTGCTGAAAGTACCATGCAAATGCAATGTGTTCATGCAGAAGATTTTGAAAAAAAGTTAATTACCAGTTTGTTGTCACCAAGAAAGGTCATGCTAAATTACTTTTAAATGATCAGGTGATTGGTCTGTTTTCAGCACAAGCACCTCAAGAAGAAGAAAAATAGCATTGAGTACCCGCTGACCACTCAGCTGAACAGTCAATCATATTATCATTTTAACCCGAGATTTTTCTATGAATAAGAAGTTATTTTTTACCCTTATTAGTTTTATTTTAATCACTTTTATTTTTGCCGTCAGTGCAGAGGCAAAACGTTTTGGTGGTGGTGCGTCATTCGGTGGAAAAAAATCATATAGCTCACCATTTAAACAGAGAAGCACCCAGCAAAAGTCCTTTTCTCAACAAAAAGCAGCTGCCAGTAATCAACAACGCAAGCAACAACTGGCAAGTCGTGGTGGCCTTATGGGAATGTTAGGTGGTCTGGCACTGGGAGGATTACTTGGTGCTCTATTCTTTGGTGGTGCCTTTGAGAACTTTAATTTTTTCGACTTTATCATCATTGGCGGCATTATATGGGCCGTCATATGGTTTATGAAGCGCAAAGCCCTGGCACCTCAAGCACAAACAGCGGCCACTGGTGGTTTTAATACGAATATGGGTACACCACCCCCTCCTCCTTCACAGTCACAAGAAAACAACAGTCCGGCTCAATTTAAACTCAATTCAGATAAACAGGATGCAACCTTTTCTGAAAATTTCTCTGCCAATAAAGAAAGCTCTAATCATAACAAAGAGGCCAGTTTCGCTGACAGCTTTGGCATGGATTATGGACAGAGCCATAATAACGAGCAAACAGAGCAAAATTCTGAGTCGTCCAGTACAGTTATTTTACCAGGCTGGTTCAATCAGGAAGAATTTCTTTCCGGTGCCCGTTCAGCCTATACTTTGCTTCAGCAAGCCTGGGACAAAGGTGATTTAGAAGCAATAAAAGAATTGACCACTGACACCGTTTATACTGAAATTACACACCAGTTTTCACAGAAAGCCCCGCAAGGTGAAACCCGTATTCTTCAACTCAATGCGACGCTGATTGATTTCAATGAACGGGATGATCATAGCGAAGCATCGGTATTATTTGATGCATTGTTAGATGAAGAAGCCAATGCAAACAATCAGGGTCGTGCAAATCAGGTAAAAGAGCTATGGCATTTTGTCCGTGGAAAAAATAGCAGCCAACCCACCTGGTATTTAGATGGTATACAACAACTGGACTAATGCCAGCAATCCAATTTATTAATCATCAACTTCATTTTTCACCTGACATAATATTCTTATGAGTCTTATATCAGGTGAAAATATCAACATTATTCAAAACCGTTCTAAATTAACAACAAAGTCATTTGTTTGTTTCAAAAACCTGTGCTAGGTTATTCAATATGAATCGTTTGTTCCCTACATTTCTTATATTGATTATTTCCTATGCTCTATTAGCAGGATGGCTCAGCGCAACTCAAAAAACGATTCTTTATTCTGAAAAAAAATTAGCCCTTATCAAAGAACAATATGGTGAGACAGTATCTAATCGGTTAGTCAACTGGAAAAAATTTGTCACTACGAATTTAGATAAATCTGAAACCGAAAGATTACAGTTAACCAATGATTTTTTTAATACTCAATTGCTCTGGATCACCGACAGTAAATTATGGAAACAAAAAGGTAACTATTCAGCATGATTTTTAATCTCAGATAAAATCAGGTAACTTTTTATCAAATAACAATTCCAATGCAAGACTTGAACTTA
>JAHXHI010000204.1 GCA_025656775.1 gamma proteobacterium symbiont of Bathyaustriella thionipta | reverse complement strand
CTTGCATTTTATCCGGCCGTTTATTTCAGTTTTTCTTCCTGTTTTTATAATAATATCAATTGCTTGGAATAAACGGATGGACACTAACTATTGTTTAAATGGAGAGAGATAACAATGAGTCATCCTGCGTTAACCGTATTATCCAACAATCCTCCTGGTGGTCGATGCAAATTGTATATTCAATATGCACAGGAGTTATCCCGAACGTTTGATTTAAAAATAAATGTGGTTTGTCCAGATGAGGCACATATTCATCGTGCTCCAGGCGTATTAATTGCTGATACACCTGTGAAGCCTGCTGATGGTGTCATCATTGATCCAGATGATATATTACAGGTCATTAGTAAAGTGGGGCTTCATAGCGACAAGGTGGTTGGTCTGCATGAACGACTGGAAGAATTAGTTGAAGAAATGTTAAAAGGATTGTAATCTTATGAACAGTAAAACCAACAGACAATATTGTTACCAGTCTGGTCAGCTATTATGATAAAAATGCCAATTTATCTTGATTATAACGCCACGACACCCGTTATTCCTCAGGTTGCTGATGCCATTGAATCTTATTTGAGACAGTCTCACTTATTTGGCAATCCTTCATCCAGCCATATCTATGGACAGCGTGCTCATGATGCAGTTGACTTGTCACGAACTCAATTAGCAAGACTTATTGGTGCTCAGTCAAATGAAATTATATTTACAGGCTGTGCTACCGAGGCAAATAATCTGGCTATTCGCGGGGTAGCTAATGCTTTACGCAATCGAGGTCGTCATCTCATCACCAGTTCAATAGAGCATCCTTCAGTGGCTGCACCTTTTGAATTTCTAGCTCAAAATGGTTGGGATGTGACCATACTGCCTGTTGATCGGTTTGGTCTGATTGATCCTGTATCTGTAGCAGAAGCCCTTCGACCTGATACCGTTCTGGTTTCAGTGATGCATGCTAATAATGAGGTCGGAACTATTCAGGCGATTTCCAGTATAGCGGCCATCACTCAAGCTAAAGGGATTGTTTTACATACTGATGCCGCTCAGTCTATGGGAAAAATCCCTGTCCTGGTTGATGAGCTGGGTGTCGATCTGCTCACCATTGCCGGGCATAAATTTTATGCAAGCAAGGGTGTTGGTGCTCTATATATGCGGCATAACACCCCCATTGAACCCTTGCTTGTTGGGGCTGGCCATGAACAGGGTCTGCGTCCAGGTACTGAAAATGTGCCTGCCATTGCTGGTATTGGTGAGGCGGCTGATTTTGCTTATAAAAACAGTACCTATGAAAATAATGAACTGACTAAACTTCGTGACAAATTGCATGAGCAACTTGTTTATGAAATCCCTGAATTACAATTAAATGGCCACCCTGATAAACGCTTGCCTAATACATTGAATGTATCATTTCCAAATATCAGTGGTCGAGAACTACTGGAGTATGCTGCTGATGAGGTATCAGCTTCTGTTGGCTCAGCTTGTCATGAAGAAGGCAGTAACGTTAGCGGAGTGCTTGGTGCAATGGGGCTTTCACCAAAAGACGCCGAGGGTGCTGTGCGTCTTTCTATTGGTTTACAAACAACAGAAAAGGATATTGAATTAGCAGCAAAAGCACTTATCTCTGCCTTTAAAAAGTGTCTATAAGGTGTATTTTTAAGCAGTAAGCTCATAAACCCATTTCAATATCACTATAAACTTTTAACATTAGGTAAATAATTATGCGCATTTTGTGGATATTCTTGCTCACTCTAATCACATCTGCTGCCATTGCAGATGACTCGCTTTGGGAAAAATTAAAGAGCGATCCGAATATGGTTGTACTAATGCGCAATTCGGAATCTAGTGGCAATCGCGATGGCTCCAATATGCTTGTTTGGGATGCGTCTGGAAAGTGCGAAGGCGAAAGTACTTTAACTGAGGAGGGTAAGGCCCAAGCAAGAAGGATTGGAGCGGCGTTTTTAAAGCATGGCATCAAACCAAAGGTTATTAGCTCCCCTATGTGTCGATGCACTGAAACAGCAGCAATCGCTTTTGGGGAATATATTACCGATCCAGACTTACGGCAAAGACCCCTTGAGGATGCTGATGGTGAAGATGTTTTTCAGGCTAAATCAAGTTCAATACTTAGTAAGCATCGTGGCAAAACCCCGATAGTGTTTGTAAATCATCGTCCAAATATTGATGCTTTAACGATGGAATTAATTAATGTCAGCGACATATTGATTGGAACCATTACCGAGGTCGGTGAGGTCGAAGTTTTCGGCAAAATTCAGCTCAAACCATGAGAAGGCTTCCATTCAAGCATTATAGTGGACCCCACTGTCAAGACAACACAATTAAAAAATAAGATATATAATATCCATCATCATTTCTGCTGTCATGCAGCCAGTTTT
>JAHXHI010000344.1 GCA_025656775.1 gamma proteobacterium symbiont of Bathyaustriella thionipta | reverse complement strand
AAATTTTAAGAAAGCTGAATATGATTTTGTATGGCCTTTTTTTTAGTTGAATGCTAAAAAAAGGCTATTTACGGATGGACACTAATTAACTGATAATCACTTGAAAATGCCTGGTTAACAGGTAACTGCCAGCACCATTATTTACACAAAACTCAAACAATAAAGTGTCATGATATTTAATGCTTTTATCCAGTTATTTTGTTATAGTTTCATTTCTTAGTATTTTACTTGGTTATTTCAATTCAATATTTTTGAGAATAAAAAATGAGTACAAAAATTTATCATAATCCCCGTTGTTCTAAATCTCGTCAAACATTACAGTTATTAGAAGATAATAATGTCCAGCCGGAAATCATTGAATATTTAAAAACACCACCGTCAGAAAGTGAGTTAAAAGGTATTCTAAAAGCGTTGGGTATGAGTCCCAGAGAATTAATGCGTAAGGGTGAAGCCGAATACAAAGAAAATAATCTGGCCGATGAATCATTAAGCGATGAGCAGCTTATCTCAGCAATGCTTCAATACCCTAAATTAATTGAACGTCCGATAGTCGTTACTGCCGATAAGAAATATGCTTTAGGCCGTCCGCCTGAAAGCGTGTTAGAGATACTCTAGTTTAGCCATCCACGATAACCATAATAATGCTATCGTGGATCATTAACGGTACTTTTCCGGGCATTTAAAAGTCAGAGAGTTACAAAAAAGCCAGAATTTCTTTTTCTATATCCTGTTTATCAATAATGGTTTTTTGGGCAATCTCTTTATCAAATAAGTCACTAATAATTGCTGGAATGGCAATGTCAGCTTCTTTGGCTATGGACTTTAAAGCATCAATATCATTCGTATCCTGCTCCCCAGTTAAGGCATTTGCTATGGTTGGTGAAAACTTTGTCCATTCTGCAGTTGAATAAGCAATTGTAATTAACGGCTTGTCACGACAGGTATCATATGCTTTAAAACAAGTAGCCGTATGAGGATCCATAAGGTAGCCAGCAGAAAATGTATCCTTGATATATTGCTTGCCTTCATCATCTTCACAAAAATCAGCAGCAAAGACTGCCTGTAATTGAATCAACTCTTCAGCACTTAATTCATAATGATTGTCATTGTCCAGATCGGCCATCAGCTCTTTGGTTCGCTCAGCACCAAACATATCAAACAGAATACGTTCAACATTGGAGGATTTTAAGATATCCATAGCGGGTGAACTGGTTGAAATCACAGACATTTTCCGTAAATCATATTGTCCATGTTTAATAAGTTGTGTCAGCACATTATTTTTATTTGAAGCAATTAAAATTTTCTCAACAGGCAGGCCCATTTTCATTGCGTAATAACCGCCAAGTGCATTACCAAAATTACCACTTGGGACATCAAGATAAACCTTATCACCCAGACTAATGGCATGACTGCGAACTAACTCAAGATAACTAAAAATATGATAAATAAGCTGAAAAATAATACGTCCAAAATTAACCGAATTGGCTGCCGATAAATGGATATTTTTTTCTTTCAGTTTTGCTTTGAATGGTGCCGAACCTAATAATCGCTTTAAGGCATTTTGTGCGTCATCAAAATCACCATGAATACCAATCACTTTCAGGTTTTCAGCGTCTTCTGTCACCATCTGCAAGCGCTGCACATCAGAGGTTCCGCCATCAGGATAAAGACAGGCCACTTGTACATTATCACGGTTTTTAAAAGTTTCTAAAGCGGCCGGACCAGTATCACCACTGGTAGCAGCCATAATAAGATAATTTTCATTGCGTTGTTGTGCCAGAGCTGACAACACCACTCCAAATGGCTGCAATGCCATATCTTTAAATGCGCGTGTTGGACCATGATAAAGTTCACTGACATAAAGATCATCCTTGACTTTGCTCAAAGGTACAGGATTAGTGACATCATCAAACTCGTCATACAAACTTAATGCGTCATCAATAACCGCTGCATCAATATCAATTCCGAATGCGGTCAATACTGCCCTGGCTAATGTTTTGTAATTAGAATTAACATGATCCTGTAAAAAATCCAAACCCAGTTCCGGCAATGTTTCAGGTACATAAATCCCCCCAAAAGAAGCAATGGGCGCAAGTATAGCCGATGAAAAAGTTACTTCTAAAGGGTGTTCACCATCATTACCACGAGTTTCAATAAAATTCATATAATTAACCTAAAAGTCCTTAACCAGTAAAAAGTCTTAACCTGTAAATAATCTAAATCGATACAGAGGCTAATTATACCTAAGGACAAAACAAAATAGTAAAAATCTTAACATTGATTCTGTTACATCTACAGGGTAAGAGCATTATAAATGCTGCCCTAATAAAATTTCAGCCCTGAAATTATCATCCAGAGCAGCTAATTTACGCTTTCGCTTAAGGC
>JAHXHI010000131.1 GCA_025656775.1 gamma proteobacterium symbiont of Bathyaustriella thionipta | reverse complement strand
GCATTGGCGTTGGTATTTATAGGGCAATTGCCAGCATTTACTCAGTGAGCTGGAATTTTTGATAAAGTACGCTGAGTAGTTACAATGAAACGATGGATAAATGCGCACGCATTGAATCAAGATCAATCAGAAAAACATCCGAATGGTTAAGGATGAAGTTTGTAGATTTGTAGTCACCATGACTGAAACGATAAAAACACATCTCTCTGAATAAACAATAAAGAGATTCAGCTACAGCATTAGCGGGGGCTTCATTCTTGTCGAGACTTTCTAAATCCGATGAACCCACATCTTCCATTAAGATAAAGGCTGTGCCACGAAAAGGCCCCCAGCGTTCTTCTTTAACCGCAACCACAAGGGAAGAGGAAATCCCCACCTTCTCAAGTCTAAGTGCATTCTGCCAACTAAGCCAGGCTCGACTGGGTCGCCAACAGCGACTGAACCTGTGTCTAAAATTACGAATATTATAGCGTTTCAGAATCAACGTTTTATCATCGACCATTAT
This sequence comes from gamma proteobacterium symbiont of Bathyaustriella thionipta, assembly GCA_025656775.1. Classification (GTDB taxonomy): domain Bacteria; phylum Pseudomonadota; class Gammaproteobacteria; order GRL18; family GRL18; genus GRL18. The sequence goes on along the minus strand of JAHXHI010000131.1, from coordinate 1,997 downwards.
TCTGCAAACGGTTGCGGTATTACCGGACTTAATACATTCGCCGGCCTCAATCGCTCTATCCGGGGCATTTAATACAGACAGGACAGATTGAGTACAGGCACTACGTCTGACCACCACCCTGTTGGACCAACATGAGCTATTAATAAACAATGAACAGGTACGGGAACCCTTGCGCAAATAGTCCTTAATCCGCCAATTTATCCAATAATGACATGATTTTAATAAAGCCTGCGATTGCGGAACGAAAGTCGAATATTCACAATAGCGGGAAATATATTGATCGATAAGTTCAGTGAGCCCCGAACCCAGGTAAGAAAGTAACTGAGCCAGGTTTCTGGACATGGCAGCCTGTCTACGAAATGAGGGCAGTCTTCTGATACCGCCTGTGTCGAGCATATACACGGAATGATTGGCATCGACCAGAAAGTTATCCAGATGCATATCTGTCTGCTGAAAACCTAGCGTATGCAAACGACCTACCATTGGAATGATCTGCTCTGCCATCAGTTTTCTGCCCAGGGTTAAATGATTACTGAATATTGAAGTAAAAGTTACAGAATTGTTGATAAATTCATAGGCAACATAACAGAAGGAATCGAGAATGGCGTAATTTTCAAGATGGGGCGTATGAACCTCTGCAGCAACCAAAGCATGGTAACCATCAAGTTCAAGCTGTAAATCTCGCTGAGCCTTGCCTGGATGAAGAAATAATTTTAATACGAAATATTGACCCTGCTTAGCCCTCGCTTTACAGACAATACGACTACCTGGTAAATGACGAAGAATCTCAATACACTCAATATCCTGTGCCTGATGATCAATATCCAGAGAAATTAGAAAGGGTAATGGGATGTCACCGCGTTGAGATAAAGCAAGATCGTCTATGTGAATGTTAATCACGGAATAACAATAGAAGATTGAATGGCTTTCAGCCTGAAAGTTGATTGAGTGATTAGATTCATCATAGGATAAGGCTCAATATTTTAATCAGATCAGGTTTTTATTATGAAGCAGAATAAAATAATAGTTCTCATTGTAGCAGGTGGAATGCTGACATTTCTGTATATGGTCAGCCTAATGCACAGTATGACAAGTCATATAGGAGATATTGCCCATGATATTTCACTCATGTCAGATAACTTTGCACAAACCAATCAACATATGCTGGTAATGACTCAACAAATGCAGGATTTAAGCAAACAGGTGGCTGAAATGAATAAAGTCATACAAACGGGCAATCAACAAGTACAACGAATGAATCCCATGGAGTTGATGAATCCAACGGGTAGTCAACGCTAAACGGAAAAAAGCAAATTGCCAACGCGCTTATCCAGGAGCCAGCCAGAGTCCTAAAAAAACAAGAGGCATAAAAAAACCCTGATTTCAGAAGAAATCAGGGTTTGGAATAAAAGCCTGGCAGTGACCTACTTTCACATGGGGAAGCCCCACACTATCATCGGCGCTAAGTCGTTTCACTTCCGAGTTCGGGATGGGATCGGGTGGTTCCAACTCGCTATTGCCGCCAGGCAAACTCTTATGAATGAACGTAAGAATACGTTTATTCAAAACTGGTGGTGAATCGATTCACAAGGTACATATGCCATATGCGACCCAAAATACTTGGGTGTTATATGGTCAAGCCTCACGGGCAATTAGTACTGGTTAGCTTCATACATTACTGCACTTCCACACCCAGCCTATCAACGTTGTAGTCTCCAACGGCCCTTCAGAACTCTCAAGGAGTTAGTGAGATCTAATCTTGGGAGGGGCTTCCCGCTTAGATGCTTTCAGCGGTTATCCTGTCCGAACGTAGCTACCCGGCAATGCCACTGGCGTGACAACCGGAACACCAGGGGTTCGTCCACTCCGGTCCTCTCGTACTAGGAGCAGCTTCCCTCAAATCTCAAACGCCCACGGCAGATAGGGACCGAACTGTCTCACGACGTTCTAAACCCAGCTCGCGTACCACTTTAAATGGCGAACAGCCATACCCTTGG
>JAHXHI010000062.1 GCA_025656775.1 gamma proteobacterium symbiont of Bathyaustriella thionipta | reverse complement strand
TGTAAGTTCAAGTCTTGCATTGGAATTGTTATTTGATAAAAAGTTACCTGATTTTATCTGAGATTAAAAATCATGCTGAATAGTTACCTGGTTGATTATGATAAATGTATTGGTTGTCGTTACTGCTCATGGGCCTGCCCCTATGGTGCACGGGAAATCGATGAACATCAGAAAGTAATGAAAAAATGTACACTTTGTGTAGATCGTATTTATGATGAAACACTTCCAGAAGCAGAACGAAAACCCGCCTGTTTGTTGGCTTGTCCCACCACTGCTCGTGTCTTTGGTGATGTGCATGATCCGGATTCAGATGTCTCTGTAGCAATTCGAGAACAGGGTGGCTATCAACTAATGCCTGAATGGGGTACAAAACCATCAAATCATTATCTGCCCAGACGTAAGAACCATGTTTCTTATAAGAATGAAGAGTTAGAACGTGTTGATAACCCATTGAAGAAAGAAGATTATCAAGTTGATTCAAATGAGCCTTCTCTGGATGATGTCACCAGTTGGTAGATAGTTTGTCAGCTTTTATCGGGTGATTTATTGGTAAACTTAATAACAAATTTTTAGGAGCTTGGTATGCAACCGGCGTTTTCTGTTATCTTTTTAACAACATTAATTGGTATGGGACAGGGACTCTTTCTGGCGATATATACTGAACAAGTTTATTCTGTTTTAAATGTGGTTGAAAAAACCAGTACTGTTGAATTTTATAGTTTGGGTAGTGCGGTTGCTCTGCTGTTATTAATTCTGGGTTTAATGGCCTCAATTTTTCATCTTGGCCGCCCTGAACGAGCATGGCGGGCTGCCAGTATGTGGCGTACCTCATGGCTATCGCGTGAAGTCATTATTCTGCCGACAGTGATGGGATTCATCTTTTTATATGGTCTGGTACATTTTATGGACTGGAATATAATAGTGATGACTTTTGGTGCGGTGGAAATTGATCTGAGCATAATAATTGGAGCCTTAACAACGTTATTTGTCTTTTCATTGTATATTGCAACAGGCATGATCTACGCCTGTTTAAAATTTTTGCAAGAATGGCATAGTCCCCTGACGGTTATTAATTACCTGCTATTAGGATCAGCTTCTGGTTTTACTCTCGCTACTTTTATTGCTGCGTATAAACACCCAGAGTTAATTTCATTTTTTGCAGGCTGGTCTATTGTTTTATTGGTTTTGTCGTTTATTTTTAGAGGCGCATCTTTAATCAGAAATAAGCGATTAAGACCCAAATCAACTGTTCAAACGGCAATTGGTGTACGTCATAACAAGATAAAACAAAAATCAATGGGCTTTATGGGCGGTTCTATGAATACCCGTGATTTCTTTCATGGAAAAACACGACGCTTTCTCAAGTCAATTAAAACCCTCTTCTTGCTGATGGTTTTTGCTATTCCACTAACAATGTTGATTTTGGCATTTTTTAAACCATCCATTACGATTTTGGGTGTTGCTATTGCTTCAATGTATATTGGTCTTTTGGCAGAACGCTGGTATTTTTTTGCTGAAGGTAACCACCCTCAAAATATTTATTATCAGAGTATTGCCTAGCGATTTTAGATTGCTGTCTTAATGATGTGGTGCAGATTTTATTGATTAAAAATTCAAGTTTTCGGTTGCTTGTATTTGCATTACATTATTAAGTTGGGCAAATAATGTTCTTTTTTTATTTAAATTGGACATTTAATAGTAGACTTTTCCCCTTTTTTATCTTAGAAAACCCGACACTTTATCTTTCAATTATTTTAATACCTTAATAGACAAGTATTCTTTTCAAATTTGTGCTCCGCTTGATTCTGTGTAGGAAATAGATTACATTCTATCACGGATATTGATTTCATCTGTATTAATTTATTTTTAACCTATACTATATATTTAGGTAGAGGTTTATATCATCAACCTCTATAACGATAACAATAAATGATTCGGATCTAGTCAAATGAGATCGGCACTGCAAAAAATATCAATTGATGAACTAAAGGTGGGTATGTTTATTGTTGAAATGGATATCTCCTGGATAAAATCTCCATTTCTACTTCATCGCCGTGCAATAAAAACAAAAAACGATATTATCTTGCTAAAGAAATCCGGTGCAAAAATATTGACAATTGACTTAGAAAAGGGGCATATTGATGTTGAAGTCAAGCCTGAAACGAGTCAAGAAACTTCTTTAGATGAGACCAGTTCCAGTAACGATGATAACAAACCTGTTACCCAGGAAACAAAAGAAATTTCTCCAGAGCTGCTGGATATGCCAAGTGTTTCATTGAATGAAGAATTGAATCATGCTGTCATTCTTAAAGAACAAGCGTTGCAAGCTTTTAATGAAATTAATACGATTATAAAAAATAATCAGGCTATTCCGGTTAAAGAATTTGAGCCGGTAATCGATGAAACGATTAATAGCTTAATTAGTGTCCATCCGTTTATTCCAAGCAATTGATATTATTATAAAAACAGGAAGAAAAACTGAAATAAACGGCCGGATAAAATGCAA
>JAHXHI010000280.1 GCA_025656775.1 gamma proteobacterium symbiont of Bathyaustriella thionipta | reverse complement strand
AATCTTAGAAATTGAAAGCTATTTATGAATCCTGTATTGTGGATTTATTGAAAAAGTATTAAAAATAGGGGTTATTCTACAGCCTCGTTGGAGAAATCGGTGTCTGGTTGAATTGGTTAAAAAAACAAGGTGCAAAAAACATAATCTTAGTCGGGCATTCCAGAGGAGGAAACCAGACTGCCTGGTATGCTTCAGAACATGATTCACCAATAATCTCTAAAATTATTCTTATTGCCCCACAAATCTGGAGTACAGAATATGCGGAAAAAGGTTATAAAAAACGATTTGGAAAAAATCTGGATACTGTACTTAATAACGCACAAGCATTAGTGGATGATCATAAAGGTCAGTCTTTTTTAGATCCAGTTGATTTTATTTATTGTAAAGATACCAAGGCGACTGCTGAAGCTTTTGTCTCTTATTACAATAACGACTTACGCAAAGACACCATTTTTGTTTTACCTAAAATTAAAAAACCTGTTTTGATTTTTGCAGGTACAGAAGATACGGTGGTTAAGAATTTGGATAAAAAAATCGATCAAATGTCTCCACAGGACAATATTAAGCTCGAAGTGATGGATGGTGCAGATCACAGCTTTAGAGATCTCTATTCTGAAGAAATTGTTGAGTCTTCAGTTGAGTTTATTAATTCAACACAATAATTATTCATCATGAGGTACATTACTATGGCTTTAAGTGATGATCCTAAGCAATATAATGACTGGTACTATTCAAAACAGGGTGCATGGCTTGGACAATTAGAATATTCGATATTAAGTCAGCTCATGCAAGCAAATAATAATGCAACATTATTGGATATAGGATGTGGTACCGGCTATTTCAGTCGTCAATTTTCTTATGATGGATTAAGTGTAACTGGAGTTGATCCTGCATCAAGCATGATTGAGTTTGCTATGACTCAAAAGGGTGATGTACGTTACATTATCGGGGATGCTTTAGCGCTACCCTGTACAGACAATGAGTTTGACTACTGTTCAGCCATTACCAGTCTTTGTTTTATTAATGAGCCCCAGCAAGCTTTATTGGAAATGTGGCGGGTCAGTAAAAAAGGACTCATATTGGGTCTGTTGAATCGTCACAGCCTTTTGTATTTACAAAAATCAGGCAGAGACAGTTATGCAGGGGCAAGATGGGATAGTACAAGTGATGTTCTCCAGTGGATTGCATCACTAAAACCTGAACCCTCAGGTATCGAATTTAAATCTGTTTATTTTCTGCCTGGATTCGGAATTCTCAGTAAAAAAATGGAAACATTTTTTGGCAGGAATTTACAATTAGGTGGATTTTTAGCGGTGTCCATACATCACTGAGTTGATGAGCTAACAGCTTGAGAGCAGAATCATAAATGTGTTTGGTGAGGCCATAATCATGAACAATCTCAATAAATCACAACAAAAAATAAATTCAAATGGTCATTTATGGCCAACAGAAAAATATTATCAGCAACTTGAACAATTGCACAAAATGGTAAGCCAGGCCGTTTATATTATACCTCTGCATCAGAGCGAGACTTCTCTTACTTTTTCAATGAGCAGCAAACCATTGACTCTGATTGCAATTATTGATTATCCATTAGCTGATCCTGAAAATCATATCTATCCACACATGCTCATTTTTGATGATGGAACGGGTCTTAATCTGGGGCGAATACTTCAAGTGAGTATTAATCGTGCTTTTAATCCTGATAAAGAAGATATTATTTATTGTGACAATAAAATGCAACAGACGTTAATGTTTGGTGAGAGACGGCTAAATGAGGAATCAATACGCCTTGCATCAAAATATGGTCTTGGAGAGGTGCTGGGTCTTAGCCAAAATGATATAAATAAAGCAATTAAAGGAACAAAAAAACACCAAATAAATAGTGTATAATTTATAAATGAGAGTCAAAAATATCATCGGGGTATTATTGACTCTGGATATAAATATTATTACATTCTTTGAATATATCAGCTTTATGGAACTAATCAATTCACAATGTCTTTAAATTTGCAAAATAAGCCAGCTTCAAACTTCAAGTTATAATGATTTCATTTCATCTTTGCCCGATATTTAAGGATGAAAATTTGTCTTTTTGAGCACTTAAGTTAAAAAATAATTTGTCTGCTTTGTTGAAGTAAGAGCAGTTTAAAGCGTGCTTTTCTTATCAGTGCTAATGACTGTTAATTGTAAATATTGTTGAAAAACTCATTGAAATAACCACTCCATTATGATCAAATTGTGTTAAGTCATTTGAGGAATAGCATCATGATGGGACAACTTGAATCAGACCAAAATTCTTTGTTTTATGACTTCTGTCTTGAAAAACATATCCCTAAAAATCATCTTCTACGTCGAATAAACAAATTGCTCGACTTCAAAGAAATTCGAAAATACCTGGAACCATTTTATAGCCATACAGGCAGACCTTCGATTGATCCTGAGCTCATGATTAGGATGTTGAGGCTGTAGAATTACTCCAAAAACACCTTTTTTGACATAAAGCATAATGCTAACGATTTAATTCAGCCTTTCTCTTGAGTGGC
>JAHXHI010000071.1 GCA_025656775.1 gamma proteobacterium symbiont of Bathyaustriella thionipta | reverse complement strand
AAACAAATTTGATCATATTTCACCGTGAAAGTCGATCTTATTTAAACCACTAATTTTCTATTAAATTTGTGGGGATACATCAGGATTAAAACAGAGAGGCAAAAAATAATGACAGTAAATTATTTTTAACTAAAAACAATTTACTGTCGTTTGTAGCAGGTAAAGAGGTACTAGCTCGTTAATTCAAGCAGCATTTTATTCAATCTACTGACAAATGTTGCAGGGTCATCTAACTGTCCGCCTTCACTCAGTAAAGCTTGTTCAAATAAAATACGTGTCCAGTCATCAAAACGCTCACCTTCGACATCAGTACTTAAACGTTTAATTAATGGATGTTCAGGATTCAGTTCAAAAATAGGCTTATGCCCCATGACATCCTGGCCTGCCTGTTGTAATAGACGCTCAAGATTAGCACTCATATCGTGCTCACCTGTGACCAGACAAGCCGGGGAGTCTGTTAAACGATGAGTCATACGTACTTCTTTAATATCATCACCCAGAGAATCAGTTACTTTCTTCAAGAAATCTTTATATTCCTCCTGAGTTTTTTCCTGTTCTTTCTTCTCATCTTCATTTTCCATATCACCCAGATCTAATTCACCGCGAGCCACTGAAACAATGTTCTTTTCTTCGTAGGCTGGCAGGGAAGACATTAAAAATTCATCTACCCGATCTGTTAATAACAACACTTCAATGCCTTTTTTACGGAAGACTTCAAGGTGAGGGCTATTCTTAGCCGCTGCAAAACTGTCAGCAGTGATATAGTAGATATCTTTCTGCCCTTCTTGCATACGAGAGAGATAATCATCTAAAGAGACTTCCTGATCTTCCTTATCATTCATCGTACTTGAGAAGCGGATTAATTTAGCAATTTTATCCCGATTAGCAAAGTCTTCACCCGGACCTTCTTTGATAACACGGCCAAATTCTTTCCAGAAAGTCTGATAATTTTCTTTATCATTATTCGCCATCTTCTGTAATAAAGTCAGTACTTTTTTCACAGAGCCGGAACGAATATTATCTAATACCTTTGAGTTTTGTAGAATTTCACGTGATACATTTAATGGTAAGTCATTAGAATCAATCACCCCTTTGACAAAACGCAGGTAGTTCGGCATTAATTTTTCGGTTTCATCCATAATAAAAACACGTCGAACATAAAGTTTTATACCATGCTGACGTTCACGATCCCACATATCAAATGGTGCACGTTTAGGGATAAATAATAAAGAAGTATATTCATATTTCCCTTCTACCTGATTATGAGAACGCGCCAGTGGTTCTTCAAAGTCATGACCAACATGTTTATAGAACTCTGTGTATTCTTCTTCACTAATATCATTTTTTGAGCGAGTCCATAATGCTGAAGCGCTATTAACGACTTCATATTCGATTACATCTTCAACTTCTTCTGGCGCTTCACCCTCTTCAGTCGGCATTGGCGGCATGGCTTCTTTAAGCATTTCAATAGGTACAGTGATATGATCTGAGTATTTGCGAACAATTGTTCTTAAACGTGTACCATCAAGGAACTCATCTTCGCCCTCTCTTAAATGCAGCGTAATCTCGGTACCGCGAGCGCTTTTTTCAACTGTTTCAATACTAAAATCACCTTCACCCGCAGATTCCCATAAAACAGCCTGATCACCTGCGGTACCGGCACGGCGAGTACAAAGACTGACTTTGTCTGCAATAATAAATGAAGAATAAAAACCAACACCAAACTGACCAATTGCATTGGCGTCTTTCTTTTGATCACCCGTAAGAGAATCAAGGAACTGGCGAGTACCTGATTTAGCAATCGTACCAATATTTTCGACAACTTCATCACGAGACATACCAATACCATTGTCAGAAATAGTTATCGTACGGGCATCTTTATCAAAGGAAAGTGATATTTTCAGTTCTGTGTCATTCTCATATAATTTACTTTCACTAATGGCTTCAAAACGTAATTTATCAATCGCATCAGAGGCATTCGAGACCAGCTCTCTTAGAAAGATTTCTTTATTACTATACAGTGAGTGGATCATTAGCTTTAATAATTGATTAACTTCTGTCTGAAAACCCAGCGTTTCTTTATGTGCTTCAACACTCATTCATATTTCCCCTTAGGAATAATTCAATTTAATTCAGGGTATCAGGTAGACTAAACCAAGTTAAATCTACAAAACCCATAATTTGTAACAATAATGCTAGAAAATGTGGGGGTTAAAATTTGACTTTCAAGGGGACACGCATAATAAGCTAAAGCAATGCGACAGATATCGTCTTTATTGCGCAAAAACAAACTGTAAATAATTGATTAATTTAAGGTTTATTTTGAAAAAAGGTAAAATAACGTATTATATGCTAAAACAAGGCGAGGCAAGAAAATCGTAGTTTATGCGTAGTATTTTCGTAGTCATGCGCCAATAAAACGGTGTAATTATGAATGAATAATTCTTTCTGAATCTCTGCCGGAATATCTGCAATAGAGCAGATTCAAACAATTCCTATACAACCGTTCTTGTAACTATTCAGCATGATTTTTAATCTCAGATAAAATCAGGTAACTTTTTATCAAATAACAATTCCAATGCAAGACTTGAACTTACAC
>JAHXHI010000229.1 GCA_025656775.1 gamma proteobacterium symbiont of Bathyaustriella thionipta | reverse complement strand
ATTTTCTCTTTCTACTCATTTTTAGGTTCCCCATTAGGTTAGCTCTTATATCTTAACCTATTGTCCAGTTTTCGGGGTCCACTATAATCAGTCCAAAACCAGCACCAATAGATGCCCCTAAAAATAAGGCTGGACCTATGGATCCCCCCGGGATCCCAAGTCCAATACTCGCCACTGTTGCCAGTAATTTGAAGATAAGCAAGGACAATATGATATTGAGTGCAATATTACCTGCCAGCATCTGAGTGACCGTATCATAACCAATACCCATAACGCTGGGCATCATAGTCGCAATTAAGCCTACAACGACCCCGGATAGTATGAGCTTACTGCTAAACCCCATAGTCCTTGAGTGATGAGCAACTGATTGTAATAAATGTATAAAAAGAGCGGACAGGGCACCCGCAAGCAAGCCCAATAAAACCACCAGGGGTAATTCCGCCAGATCGCCCTGTTGTATATGAGGAATAACAAAAGCAGGCTCATTGCCGAACACAAAAATGGAGAGCATTGTTGCACTGCCTGCGGCAAATATTATCGGTAAAAAAGCCCCCAGAGTATATTCCATCATGATAACTTCTAAAGCAAAGATGACACCGGCCAGGGGGGTACCAAAAGAGGCGGCAATACCTGCAGCAGTCCCGCAGCCCACGAGTATGCGGATGCTGTTATTAGGCAGTGTAAGATATTGCCCCAGTAAACTACCCGATGCCGCACCCAGGAAAACATTGGGACCTTCTCTACCCACCGAGTGTCCCGAAATAATGGCAATAGCAGCACCAAAAAATTGTAATAAAAAACCCCGCAAGGTCAAATAGCCTTGATGAAAAGCCATGCGTTCGATTACTCGACCAACCCCCAGAACATGAATCCCCTTCGAATAAAAGTGAAATCCCACAGCAATAATCAGACTGCCTGCCACAGGAAATAAAAAGCGAGACTCAAGTGATAAGCCTTCATAATTTTCACTATTTGCAGATAAGAGTATCATCTGACTTTCTTCCACCAGTAGTCTAAACAGAACAATAACCCCACCGGCAAGAATGCCTGTGAGTAAGCCTAAAAAAGTCAGTTGAATTAAAGCATCGGGACGTGATAGATGAATTCGATGCTTCTCTAAATGCGGGGATAACTTTTGTGATACCCATAAAACAGGGTTATGGTTTTTGTTTAATGCCATAATTCAGAGTATGAGCCTGTGTATTTTGTAGGTATCATTATGACGGTTAATCTCTATGTATCTTTAATATCCACTTGATCCGATTTGCTTATAAATTGTTCCACAATCTCTTTTAGCTGTTCAGACATTGTTTTAAATTCAATGCCGGAATTATAAGCATCCTGTGTAGAATCAGCCATAGTTTGCGACATAATGCTCAGGTTTTCCAGTGCATGACTGACTTTTTCATTGTCTTTTTGCTGCTGCTCTGTCGCTTCAGCATTTTCTAAATTCATTGCTGTGACGCTTGAGATATCACTCACAATATTATCAAATGCCTCGCCTGCCTGGGTTGATAATTTTACAGTTTTATCCGTCCCGGCATGCATGGCATCCATGTTATTCACCACACTATTCGATGCTTTTTGTAATTGTTCAACTTTCTCTTTAATCGTCACTGTTTCCTGTTGAATTTTGTGTGATAAATTTCTGACCTCATCAGCTACTACAGCAAACCCCCGACCCGCCTCACCCGCTCTGGCAGCCTCAATAGCAGCATTTAGAGCCAATAAGTTAGTCTGCTCAGAAATAGATTGAATCACTTCAATCACCGAACTAATACTATTCGCATCATTGGCTAATTCTTTCACCAGCGCTGAAGAGTTGCCCACATCAACAGCAATCAGCTGCACGGAATCAATTGCCTGTATCACGATACTTCGACCATTTTCTGCAGCCTGTTTAGCTTCTTCAACCGATTGTGCCGCCGCTCCGGCATTTTGCACGATTGTCACCATTTGTTCTGACATTTTGGTATTAACTTCCAGTGTTTCTGAAGCACGGCGTTCCTGACTGCTTGATAGCTCAAGAGCACACTCAGTAATCTCACTCATGGTAGAAGCTTCACCAGCGAGATTATTTGAAGCTTGCATCACCCGTTCAACCACACGTTTGATTTTATCCACAAAGACATTAAAATCAATGGCTAATGCTGATAATTCATCATGTCCGGTTTCAGTCAGACTATGCCCTAATCCTCCACCTGATGAAATTTCATGCATAGCAATCTGGGTGGATGTCAGACGATTGATCACGAGTATATTGAGAGAAATAATGATAAAAACAGCCACTATGGTACTAATAATCGCAATAATAAGGCTGGTTTGAGAAAATTGTTCAATATCATTCAGCAGATGATCAATTTGATCCGTTGTACGTGCTTGTTCAGTATCAATGACCCGTCCAATAGACTGACGGACCTCGTTTAATATCGGACTTAGTTCATTACGAATAAGTTGAGAATCTTTACGCCAGTCATTACCACTGTGTAAGGGTACTAATTGATGCAGGGCTTCACTATATTCTACAAAAATCGTTTCTAACTCTTCCAGACCATTTGCCTGCTCAAATGTAAGTTCATCTGACCAGTCTGATAAAAGAGTAAGACTTGCTTTCAACTTATCCAGTTGAATGCTATACCCTTCCTGAAAAACTTCATTTCGATAGGTTAAAAAAACGGTGATATTACGCGATAAACTTAACTATAGTG
>JAHXHI010000019.1 GCA_025656775.1 gamma proteobacterium symbiont of Bathyaustriella thionipta | reverse complement strand
AAAACTGGCTGCATGACAGCAGAAATGATGATGGATATTATATATCTTATTTTTTAATTGTGTTGTCTTGACAGTGGGGTCCACTATACTACCTGATCTGAGTGTTAAGCAGAAGAAATATACTATAACTTAAATGAACTAATTAATTGTTGTAATTGTGTTGCCAAAGCATCCAGACTTTCTGCGTGAGTACGGGTATTGTGACTGGCTTGTGAATTTTCCTGAGATTTCTCAGAAATCTGGCTTACTTTTGCATTCAGGCTGTCAGAAGATTGTATTTGTTGTTCCGTAGCGCTGGAAATCTGTGTATTAATGTTATCAAGCGCCTCAATGGAATGCTTTATTTCAGCAAGAACAATACAGGATTCTTCAATTTGTTCCAAAGCGGCATCAGAATATTTTGTATTAGACTGCATCGATTCATAGGCCTTTTTACTGGCTGATTGTAAACTTTCAATGATTTGTTGAATCTCATGTGTCGAGTCCTGGGTGCGTGCGGCAAGTGTGCGTACTTCATCCGCTACAACCGCAAAGCCGCGTCCTTGTTCTCCGGCTCGTGCTGCTTCAATTGCAGCGTTCAAAGCAAGCAGATTCGTTTGCTCGGCAATGCCCTGAATGACTTCCAGAACGCCACCAATATTATTGCTGTCATTTTGTAATTGATCGATAATTTTTGCGGCGGCACTGACATTGGTGGTGAGCTGGTCGACAGAGCCGATTGTAGTAGAAATAGCCAGATTGCCCCGACCAGTGGCATCACCTGACTTATTCGTTGCATCTGCGGCATGCTCAATTAAAGTAAATATTTCATGAGATTGCTGGTTAAGCTGCTGAACTTCGAGACTTGCCTGTTCAGCATTATTTTGCTGTTGTTCAATCGCACTATTGGTTTGTGTGGTGATGTCTAATAATTCACTGGAAGTGTTGCTTAAACTATTGCTTGCATCTAATACCTGTTTCATAGTGCCCTGCAGACTATCGACAAATTGATTAAAACTTTGGGCAATGTGACTGACTTCATCACTGCCTTTGCTATCCAGTCGTTGAGTGAGATCACCTTCACCATGAACAATATCAATTAAAGCCCCATTGATGGCATTTAATTTATTGCCGATAAATAAGCGGTAGATAAAAAATATGCTGGTAAAAACTAAAATAAGTGCAATTAAACCAGTGAGCAGAGTCGTATAAATGATTTCATCGGCATTATTTTTAAGTTGATCAATGGGCAGCATCACCTCTAAAACACCGCGGACATCACCCATTTTCCAGTCATTTTTTGGGGTGTCTGCACGAGTATTATGACAGGCAACACAAACAGGGCTGACCATCAGATCAGCCTTGGCAACTCTGATATAACTTTTTCCATCAATCACTTCTTCTCGGCTAAATGTGGCTTCAGGATCGTTGTTTAAGAGGTTCCATGCTTCTTTTTGAAAATTATCAAGCGCGCGATCTTTACGATTGGGAAAGGGAAAAGCAGAGTAGAGCTTAATATGAGTTCCATTACTTTCCAGCTCATGACTTAAATTATGGATCATGGTTGCAGGTAAAGGAATTGCTTTAGGATTATTTTCGTGTTTGATGGCTCCTTTGATATCGCTACTACCAAGTACAGTACCAATGACGTTTTTGGTGTAATAAGCACGAATCACTTTAAACTGCTTAACCGTTGTTTCAGCAGTTGCTATAGATTCTGATAGTGTGTTGCTGTTAATTTTATTAGAGACTACCAGAATTAATACCAGTAAGCACAATACCAGGATGATTGCGACTGGTATGAATAAGCGCCAAAAAAGTGAACCCTTCATATTAATCCCCTAAATGAACAATTTTATCTGTTGTATATTAACTATAGTCGGTCTAAACAAAAAAATCTTAAGTAAAATAGCGTTAATTACTAATAAAATTGGTACTGAACATAACAACGGTATGTATTTAATAGATTCTAAGGGGGAGGAACTTTAATGAAAATTATTTTCTTGAGGGGAATGGCTGTTTATTTCTGTATTGAGAACATGGTTGTCAGAGACTAAAGAGGCGACTTTTTGAATGATTTGGTTAAGCCATTTTGGCCAGCTATCAAAGTCAATACCATCAATTGAATTTTTAATATAGAGGCCCAGTTCAGTATCACCTTCAATCACCAGGCGACGTTGAAAAAATAAAGTGTCTGGATCTTCACTACGACTGGCAAGTAGAATAAATTCTTTTGAATCACCCGTAAACGACACATCAGCCTGTGAGATCTGATTTGATAAAATTAACTTGTCATCTGCAAAGCTTAGAAAAAAAACAAGCCCCATATCATTAACACTGATTTGTAACCACTTGTTCTGTAAAAAATCAAAATCACCCATTTCAATAGGTTCTGACATCAGCTGTTGTAAAATTTTTTCGCCTATTTTTTTTTGTAAAATAAAAGGGGGCTCTGGTAAACGCTTAATAATGCCGGGTAAAGTGCCGGTGAGTTTCCTTGCAATTTTATTGGCTAAAACAGTGGGGGTGGTTGGCTTTGGCAATAAAGTTTTCATAATGATTATCAGGTCGAGTGGTTTAATGGTTAATAGTGCAATAAATCGATAGGAGATTCATTGATCATCGTCAATTCTATTCAAAGTATTAAATGATAGCATTGCACGTTCGTGAAATTATATTAACTATAGTCAAAAACGGGTGCAGGTCTTCTTGTGATATATAAAACAACAACTTAATATCAAAAAGAAGTGTTTTCGTGAAAAATTATCGGCTAGATATTGA
>JAHXHI010000084.1 GCA_025656775.1 gamma proteobacterium symbiont of Bathyaustriella thionipta | reverse complement strand
ATGATTTTCTCTTTCTACTCATTTTTAGGTTCCCCATTAGGTTAGCTCTTATATCTTAACCTATTGTCCAGTTTTCGGGGTCCACTATAGATACCCTCTTATTTTTATCTGATACCACGAAACACCGTGGACACTTTAAATTATCACCGATAACCATTTCAAGCTGTTATCCGTTAGGACTTTTTCGCGCCTGGGCCAATATTCAGCTCAATTCTGATGCCATTGTGTATCCCAATCCAGCACAGGCTTTTTCCCATAATCCACTCAGTGGCTCCAATAGTGAAGGTCAGGGGATAAAAGGCCGCGGCTTTGATGATTTTAGCGGGTTTAAAACTTATCAACCCGGTGAATCGTTGAAACATATCCACTGGAAAGCTTATGCCCGTGAGCAAGGCCTATTAAGTAAAACCTTCTCCGGCGCTAATAATCATGAATACTGGTTAAACTGGAATGAATTAACAGGTGATATTGAACAACGGTTGAGTCAATTATGCCGTTTAATTATTGATGCTGAAGCAAAGCATGATCGATATGGTCTTATACTCCCTGATAAAACCATTAATATCAGTCAGGGTGAATCACATCAACATCAATGCCTCAAAGCATTAGCAATGTATCAGGCAAACTCATGATCAATTCTTTATCCATCATTTTTAAAAATATTATTCATTCATCTCAATTTAATTTGTTCAGCAGTGTTCATACGTTTTTACCCATTATTATTTTTATTATTTTATTACCTCATTTAATCACCATTTCGCCCTTTATTTCTCTTTATATTGTCACTATTTTACTCTGGTTTACTTTACATACTTTAGGCATTATTTCTTTACCTGGACGCCTGCTTCGTTTTTCGCTGGTTGTTATTGCCCTTTTTATTTTAATGATGAATTATGGCATTTTGTTTTCTCAAAAAGCCTCTTTAAGCCTTTTATCAATTATGGTGTGTTTGAAGTTATTGGAGATTCATAACGAATTGGATAGACGTAATATTTTTCTTATCTTATTTCTGGGTTATTTTGTTTTAATAACTCATTTTTTACATTCTCAAGATATTATTCTCAGTATCTTTGTCTTTCTAAATAGCATTATATTAACGCTCATGCTGAGTTCATTTAATCGTAAACCGCAAAGCGCACTGCCATTTAAGGATAATATTCGTTTAATCACGCATCTATTTGTCAAAGCATTACCTATTGCCATTATTCTTTTTTTATTTTTCCCGCGTATTCCCGGGCCTCTATGGAGCTTACCTGAAGATGGTCAATCAAGTTCTACCGGTTTATCCGATACCATGTATCCTGGTAGTGTCAGTGAGTTAGTCGACTCAGATGAAATTGCCTTTCGCATTGATTTTAATGGCACAATCCCTTCTGCTGATAAACTTTACTGGCGTGGTCCAGTGTTAAGCGAAACCGATGGTTTTTTGTGGTCACAAAAAAAACCTGAGCCGTTAAGAAAATCATTTCCTGAAGTGGTTCAAAACACCAGTGATCCCCTTTCTTATACCATTACAATGGAACCTCATCAGAAAAAATGGCTTTTTGCACTTGAAATGCCGACAAACACACAAGGCGATACAATAGAAGGGTTTTATCTGAGTACTGATTTTCAGCTGCTCAATAAATATAATATTCATCAGCTGACACAATATGATGTTACATCTGCGACGCAATTTTTTCTTAATCAAGTCACTGAAGATGAGCTCAAAGCTGCCCTGAAGTTCCCCTCTTCCAGTAATCCTGAAACCTATCAATTGGGTAAGCAATGGCAGGCCACTTATAATGATCCCAGGCAAATTGTTTTAACCGGATTAAATTATTTCAAAAATAATCCTTTCTATTACACGAAAAAACCAGAGGTAATGCTGGATAATCCCAGCGATCAATTTTTGTTTGATGAACTACGTGGCTTTTGTGAACATTATGCCAGCAGCTTTGTCCTCTTAATGCGCTCAGCCGGTGTTCCGGCAAGAGTTGTTACTGGTTATCAGGGTATTGAAAAAAATGACGTCGGCAATTATTATATTGTCCGGCAATCCAATGCTCATGCCTGGGCAGAAGTCTGGTTAGAGGATGATGGCTGGTTAAGAGTCGATCCTACTACGATGATCCCGGCCAACCGTATTGAAGCAGATATTTTTCAAACCAATTTAGAACGCCTGAATTTTTCTTCTCTCAACTTTCCGGATCTGCCAAATCTATCTGCACAACAAAAAACAACTTTTTATAATTTTTATAAGCAGCTCAAACAATCCATTGATAATATAAAACACTCCTGGAATAACTGGATTTTAGGTTATGATAAAAGCAAGCAAGGACTACTGTTAAAATTAATGGGTCTGAATACTCATTGGCAAACACTCATCTTTTTACTGCTTGCTGCAATGATTTCTTTAGTGGTTATTATCCAGTTAGTTAATATCTATCAACAACATAGAAAAACGGATAAAGTCTATCACCATTATCTAAAATTTATTAATAAATTAAACCGGGCAGGTATGTCTTTACAGATAAGTGAAGGCCCTGAAGCGGTTAAGCAAAAGGCAATAATACAATTTCCACAACAGCGTTTATTAATTCAAAATATTATTAACCACTATATCCAGATCCGCTATGGCAGTCTGGAGGATCTCAATTTAATTAAAAAATTTATTAAAGAAGTACAACATTATCAGGCCTGATTACATAAATTAGATGGCTTTTATACTAATTAGTGTCCATCCGTTTATTCCAAGCAATTGATATTATTATAAAAACAGGAAGAAAAACTGAAATAAACGTCCGGATAAAATGCAAGA
>JAHXHI010000058.1 GCA_025656775.1 gamma proteobacterium symbiont of Bathyaustriella thionipta | reverse complement strand
TCTCCATAATGGTTTATTGATCTGATCCTTGTTTATGTAAAAAGTTCCCTTATTATATCAATTTTTCTCATTTATAATGATCTTGCCCTGTCCCTTTATTTATTCACTGGACGATTTTGTGTTCTGCTTCTTATTATCCCCCGTTATTTTTTTCATACGTCTTTTATATTGGGGCAGCCTTATTTCACACCAATTTCTATACTGTGCGATTTCTTCTGGAGGCCAATAAAAAAAATCTTCTGAAGCTGGGCAATAACATTTATTTATGCGTATCATATGAATCTCTTTTTAGTGATATTACAGGATGTTTTATTCTTGTTAATCTCATTTAATCACTAAAATGTGTTATTGATACTTGTCTAATCTGTTCAAATAATGAAGAATTATGGCAACAACATTTGAGGAATATAAATTTGCCAAGACACATTGCAATTGTAGAAGATGAACCCGCTATTCGTGATAATTATGCCGAAATGTTGATTCGACAAGGTTACCAGGTGAGTGCTTATGGTAGCAAACAGGAAGCTGAAGTAATTTTTAACGAACAACTCCCTGATTTAGTCTTATTAGATATAGGACTCAATGATGATATAGAAGGCGGTTTTGATCTCTGTCGACAACTCAGACAAAAATCAGATCTGTTGCCAATCATTTTTTTAACCGCGCGTGATAATGATTTTGATACCATTTCAGGCCTGCGTCTGGGTGCAGATGATTATCTGACCAAAGATATCAGTCTACCCCACCTTAGTGCTCGCATATCCGCCCTGTTTCGTCGCCTTGAAGCCATTCATCAGCAACCCCATGAAGAAAAATTAGTCATCACAGGTAAATTAACACTTAATCTGGAACGTCTTGAAGCTCAGTGGCTGAATCAGACGATTGACTTAAGCCTTACCGAGTTCTGGATGGTACATTCATTGGTCAGACATCCAGGTCATGTCAAATCAAGGGAACAGTTAATGAGTGATGCCAGCACGGTGGTTGACGATAGTACGATAACATCACATATAAAACGTATTCGCCATAAATTTATGCTGATTGAACAACAGTTTAACTGTATAGAAACGGTTTATGGTGCAGGCTATCGCTGGCGCTGTCATTAGATAGATAGAAATGGCTTTAAAAAATAATAAACAAATTAACAAGCACAAAAAACAACACACCAAACATACTTTTCGTTTCATTGGTTTGCGTGGAAAACTCCTGTTAGTGACCCTGCTGCTCTTTATTTTACCAGCAGCCGGTTTTAATTATTTAAACGAATTAGAACTTTTTTTAAAAAAGAATCATTCTGATTCCGTTCTTGATGTAGCAACCGTCATGGCCTCAGTATTTCGTGATAATGCCTCTTTATTAACACTTAACCGGTTAACACAATCACCCAGTAAGCCTGTTTATTGTCACTCTATAAAGACCACAATAAACATAGATGGTTTCAGTGATGACTGGTTTGCATTGCAAAATAGAGAGCAGTATTTTAACCCTGCATTGAATGTACACTTAAAGCCCACCCCAAAAAAGCTTTCCTTAATCTGTGCTAATGATAATCAGTATTATTATTTTTTAATTACTGTTCAAAAACCCGATCTTAGGGCGATGAATTCACTGGGTAAGGTTGCTTTAAAACCAGACAATACTGTTAATTCTATCGTTTTCAAATATCATGACTACTACCATCAATTGCACGAATATCATTTTAAACTTCAAACACCAGGATGGGTTAACGGTCAATTGCAAAATACACTATCATTCAATAGTCGCATAAATCTTCGCGCAGAATGGCAGCAAAATAAGCAAGGGTTCACTTTTGAATTTAAAGTCCCAATCAATGAAATTAACCATTATATGGCATTCATCTATAGTGATTCAGAATCAAAAGAGGAAATACACACAACAATAACAAGGCCAATCGATCTGTTAAATGCCACCGATCAGCTTAATCCTATCATATTAACTGATCCCTTAAGTACGCTACGTCTGGAGCAGTTTGTGCCAGAAAACACCCGTTTATGGCTATTAAATAAGCAACAATATGTCAGTGCAAAAACAAACCATTGGCAGTCAAGTCATACATCAAACACAAATTTTTCTTTATTAGCCTTATACCGTCAATTATATTTAATCATTATGGATTATCCTGAACAATCATCTTTATATGGAAGTCATCAGTCACAAATAAATAATCAGGCCATTCAATTAACGTTGGAAGGTAAATCGTCTGCACAATGGTCAGACAACCCACAGAGTGAACAAATGATCCTATCTGTCACCGTCCCTGTATATGATAATGAGAATAATGTCATTGGTACTCTGGTCCTTGAGCAAACTAATGATGCATTACTGGCACTTAAAGACAGCACCTTTGAACAAATATTATTGTTGAGTATTATTTTATTTTTTACGATTGCACTTACTTTATTGTTTTTTTCAACCAAACTGTTAAAACGAATCATCAATTTACGTGATGATACCAAAACTGCTTTATCCAATGATGGAAAAATTAGTCATCAGCTGTATCGAAATGATAATGATGAAATAGGCGATTTAGCCCGGAGTTTTTCAACCTTATTAGTTCGTATTGATCAAAATAATCAATATCTTCGTTCTCTTTCAGGAAAACTATCTCACGAACTGAGAACACCGCTCACTATTATTAAATCTTCTCTTGAAAATATAGAAACATCACCCCGTGCTGATGATAAAGAAAAATATGTTCAACGAGGCTGTAGAATAACCCCTATTTTTAATACTTTTTCAATAAATCCACAATACAGGATTCATAAATAGCTTTCAATTTCTAAGATT
>JAHXHI010000156.1 GCA_025656775.1 gamma proteobacterium symbiont of Bathyaustriella thionipta | reverse complement strand
GTAAGTTCAAGTCTTGCATTGGAATTGTTATTTGATAAAAAGTTACCTGATTTTATCTGAGATTAAAAATCATGCTGAATAGTTACGAAAATATTTCACTAAAGGTATTGACCAGTCCGGGTATGGCGATGTCAGGACAGGTGGTATAGCAATCACCGCACGCGGTACAATTTTCGGCATTCCATACAGGGTGTTCAAAACGGATCTGGGTCATGTCTCGAAAAACACCGGTCGATGCGGGTATCTGGCTCAGTGCTAAAAAGGGATCGGCAATATTATTATTACCCTGACCAGAAAGATACAAACTGCCTGTCTGTTCCCAGAAATGGTGAATATCGGATAATTGTTCAGCACCCTGTTTCTGATTTTTTAACAGGGCAGGCATCTTAACGACTTTTCGTGCCATGGTTGATGGTTGCTCATCAATAGTTTTATCCATGATCTCGACAATTTCATCAAAGCCGCGCTTAACAACACGCAGGTTATCTTCAACCACTGAGCGACCTTTACTGCCGAATTTTGCCTGTAATTGAGCTTCAATGGTATTGAATAATGCCTGTTCACTTAATCCCGCACTTTTCATTAAAGGTGAGGCAACAAAAAATGCACCCTGAAAAGCAGTGCCCTGCATACGGTATTGCAGATCAGGATTGCCCGCTTCTTCACGAGCGATTTTAAAGCCGTCGACATAAAAGATTCTGATATCATTGTTAACAATGTTTTTCCGGGCATTTAAAGGGAATGAATGCCACACGGCGTGTGGTGTATCTAAATTACTCTGGATAACCAGTACACCGCCTTTTTTCAAACCAAATAATGGATTGGAATGTTCAAAAACATTGGGATCAGGTGATAATACAATATCAACATAATGGTATTCACAGTTTACTTTAATGGGTTCAGGTGCTGCCGATAAATAATAGGTCGTGGGCTGGCCTTTTTTCTCAGAGCCGTATTTAGGATTGGACTTTATATGATAGCCCAGCAGATCAAACAGGGTTAATGATAAATTTTTACCGGTGGTAATAGCACCCCAGCCACCGACTGAGTGCATACGCAGGGTAATCGAACCTTCAGGCATCAAGTTAGGATTTTCACTGCCTTTAATGGATAAGTCCGCCAGATGCGGATAGTCGTCTAATAGATCCTGCTGATAAATTTCCTGCTTGGGAGAGTCTGCCTGATGATGAACAAAATCAATGGATAAATAATAAAAAGGTAACCTTTTACCTTCAGGCAGCATATTTTCGACCACACCGATGAGTGCTTCCGGCTGCAGATCACGACTGCCCAGACCAAAGGAGGCAGAATAAAGTTTCGGTTTATCTGAAACGTGAGCAAAGGTTGCATAATCAGGATACACCTGAGTATCACCATTATTATCAAAACATTTGCTTAAAGACGCGCGTATTTCTCTTATCAGTGGTAAATCTTCAGCCAGAGGTTGATCAGTGCGTTCAATAACTGTCACCCCTTTTTTGCCTTTTAATACATGAGTGACCAGGTCGCCCGGAAACGGACGATAAAAACGCATATTCAGTACCCCGATTTTAAGCTGACGTGTCTCACGTAAGTAATCAGTCACAGCTTCTGCCTGTACAATAACACTGCCCCGAGCGACAATCAAATAATCGGCATCATCCGTCTTGTAACAACCGATACGCTCATATTGTCTGCCGGTAAGCTGGTAATATTCATCCATTGCCAACTGCGCTAATTCATTAACATGATCATAAAAATAAGGACGCTGTGCCGCCACAGCCTGCATATAAGCATCCTGATTCTGTACACTGCCGGTGGTGACAGGATTATCCACATCCCAGGACATGGGAATACGGCGTCTCTGTTCACCGTAAATCATCTTTTGTGCGGCAGTGGGGCAGTCAATCATATCGTCTGGTTTACCCAGATAATCTTTGATCAGCTGACGTTCGGGTACCTGCAGGGATTCAATAAGATGAGTGGTCAAAAAGCCATCCTGAGCCACTATAGCGGGTGTTAAAGCCAGTTCAGCCAGGCGGCGCATCACTAAATTCAGATCGGCTGCTTCTTGTGCATCTTTAGCCATGACCTGAATAAAACCGGTATCGTCAATGCAGTGATAATCATCATGACCGGCATGCACATTTAAACTGGCTTTAGTGATGGCACGACAGCCCATATTTAATACATAGGGGAGTCGTTTACCGGCAGCGGTGTAGAGCTGCTCATGCATAAATGCCACGCCCTGAGCTGAGGAAAAATTCACAGCCCGAAGTCCGGTCACTGCTAAGCCGGCAGTGACGGCCGCTGCGGCATGTTCACTTTCCGGTTCTACAAAAATAAGTGATTTATCAGAAATGTTCAAATGACCTTTGGCCACTTCTTCTGACCAGTATTCACCCATCTGCGTTGACGGGGTGATGGGATAAGCACCGGCTGCATCTGAGGCTTCACGCTCACACATGATGACCGCGCCATTGCCATCCATTGCCATACGTTTTCCAGGATAAGGAAATGTCTTATTGTCTTTTTCTGACAGGTTCTTGCGAATTTTTTCAAACATTATTTAATCCTTATTGTGTGTTGTCCGGGACCGTCGTTAAGTGCTATACCCTGGGCAATGGTTCAATACGTAAAATAGGTTCTTTACGAACAATTTTACGTGAGCTGCTGCCCCGCTGAGATTCCTGATTGTAGTCTTTCCAGACAATTGCGCCGGTAGGACAACGTTCAATAGCCAGTTTTGAGGCCAGACCATTTTTTTCATAGTTAATTGCAGCGTAACTATTCAGCATGATTTTTAATCTCAGATAAAATCAGGTAACTTTTTATCAAATAACAATTCCAATGCAAGACTTGAACTTACAC
>JAHXHI010000298.1 GCA_025656775.1 gamma proteobacterium symbiont of Bathyaustriella thionipta | reverse complement strand
TCGCCACTCAAGAGAAAGGCTGAATTAAATCGTTAGCATTATGCTTTATGTCAAAAAAGGTGTTTTTGGAGTAATTCTACAGCCTCTACAAGATAATCATCGGCACCACTTTTAAAGCCGAGAAGCTTACTTTCAATTTTATTATTTATATCAAGTAATATTACAGGTGTATCCAGATGAGCATCATTTCTTAAGCTTTGACAAAGACTAAAGCCATTAATATCTTGTAATGCAACATCCAGAACGATGATATCATAAGATTGTGAACTGAATAAATGGAGTGCTGTTAGCCCATTATTAGCACAATCAACAGTATAGCCTTTTTGACTAAAATAACTATGCAACTCACTTAGTTTTGAATTATCATTTTTAACAATTAATAATCTTATCATCAATATATTTTTCAGTTAGTGTTAGATGCAAAGATCAAGCACACTTTTAAACCAGGGTCATTAGACTCAAGTATTAAATCAGCCTGGTGTAAATCTGTAACCGCTTTGACAAGACAAAGCCCTAAGCCATTGCCTTCTGAGCTACGAGAAGCCTCCAAGCGTACAAATCGTTGTAAAACACGTTCGTATTCTTTAGGTGGAATACCCATTCCAGAATCACTAACTCTTAGCAAAATCTGATCATTTTGTTTGAATAGTTTTAGCTCTATATTGTCAGTATCGGATGTATACTTAAGAGCATTTTCCAATAAATTATTGATAGCTTGTCCTAAGAGATGAGGATTACCCTTGATATTAATATCGGACTCAATGGATAATTGAAATGTTTTATTGTCTTCTTCTGCTGCTTCTTTGAATAAGATACCAATGGATTCGGTCAGTGCACTCAGATCGAACTTGAGCCAGTCCCCTCGATAGCTACCGGATTCTACCTGCGCAATTTCCAATAATGCATTAAATGTTTTAATCAAACCATCAATATCAGTTAGAGCAGAATTTAAAGTCTGTTGGTAGTCAACAATGTCACGGGATTTTAACAAAGTGACTTCAATACGATTGCGTAATCGTGACAGGGGACGACGCAAATCATGAGCAACATTATCCGTCACGTCACGCATACCATTAATTAAGTGCTCAAGTTGTTTTAACATGTCATTAAGATGATTGGCTAATTCATCAAATTCATCATCCCGATCGGATAAAGGGACTCGTTGATTCAATTTCCCCTGACCAATTTTACTAGCTACAGCATTGATAGTATCAATTCGATGCAATATGGTTTTACCCATTCGCCATCCCAATAGTATCGTTAAGGCAATGGAAAACAATAAAATGATAAGCATAGAACTTAGGGTGAATTCACGAAGATCTTCTGCCTGAACGATGCTCTGTGTCAATAACAGGCTTGAACCATCGTATAATTTAGTGGCAATGACTGGCCAGTAGCCATCAGAATCAGGAAATTTTTCTGGTATTAAATGACTATCAAACCAGTCATTTCGAACAACCTTGTCAGTAATAATACCTTCTGGCCAGTCATTCAAGTTGCCAGCCAGTTTTTTTCCTTGTCTGGATATCAGAATTTTATAAAGCCGGTTTTTGCTCATACCTGACGACTGTTTATTCATATAATTCAATAATTTTTGACGCCCCTGTTGTTGATCCAGGGAGACTAGAAAATCTAATTGATATTCAAGATTTGAAGTAATTTGTGCATCAATATACTGACTACTTGACCAATACAAACCACCTAATCCGAGCATCATAAGCAATGCAAAATAGAATGCATAACGCAGGGAAAGACGTATGGCTGTTGTATGAAGTAAGCGTGTTTTATGATTCACTGATCATAAACCCCTTGCCGCGAATAGTATGTAATAATGTCGTTTCAAAACCTTTATCAATTTTTTTCCTTAATCGGGATATTTGGGTATCAACGATACTAGTCACTGGATCAAACTGAAAGCCCCAAACTTTCTCCAGTAACAAACTTCGTGATACTAATTGATCAGCATGACGCATAAGATATTCAAGTAATCGTAATTCCTTGGGTTGTAAGCGAATACGTTGGCCTGCACGGTTCACATCATGTGTCCGTAAATTTAAAGTTAAATCACCCACTTTCAATATATCCTCATAGACTTTGTTTTGACGACGCCTGAGCAAAACTTCCAGGCGGATCAGCAACTCATCAAAAGCATAGGGTTTTGCCAGATAGTCATCTCCCCCAGCACGTAAACCTTCAATTCGATCATCTACCTCACCCAGAGCACTTAATATTAAGGCAGGTGTTGAACACTCTTTATTCCTCAGTATTTGGATAATGCTCAGACCATCATATCCAGGCAACATACGATCAACAATAAGTATGTCATGAACGTATGTCATGGCTTTATCCAGACCTGTTTTTCCATCAGCAGCATGATCAACTTGATGACCACTTTCTATTAAGCCATTCATGAGACACTGTGCCGCTTCCTGATCATCTTCTATCAATAAAATATACATATCAGTTCACTATTCTTTTACTTTATTAACAGTCATGTATGTCGCCATCTTTCAGTAACAACATAAATAACCGCTAATAAATTCAGGGTTAACAATGTCCCGGCAGTCAAACCACCAAATAACATAATACCCAAAGGTTGTAAGAGTTGCGGGCCTTCACCCAGACCGATTGCTGCTGGGATTAATGCCAATAAAGTGGTTACATGAGTGAGTATCATTGGACGAGTACGCAGTCTGGCCGCTTCACGGACAGCACTATACGCATCCATCCCCTGTTTTCGTAAGTTTCGGGTAAAGGTGAGTAACATAATGCCATTATTGGTTGATATACCCACTAGGGTAATAAAGCCAATAGCCACCGTTAAATCAATGGCCTGTTGTGTTAAAAATAAAG
>JAHXHI010000149.1 GCA_025656775.1 gamma proteobacterium symbiont of Bathyaustriella thionipta | reverse complement strand
AAAACTGGCTGCATGACAGCAGAAATGATGATGGATATTATATATCTTATTTTTTAATTGTGTTGTCTTGACAGTGGGGTCCACTATAACTAACACCGGAAGAAAAAGTCTGGTTAAAACGGGTGCGACGTTCGTCTTGTTCACTTTGTTCGACAAATAGCTCAAACCAGTTGCTATTGAGAATTTCTTCCAGTTTATAGCCAGACAGGTTTAAAAAGGAGTGGTTGCAAAAAATGACTTTTCCCGCTCTATTCAGTGTGATGGCCAGGAGATCCATTGATTCAAGAATATTTCTAAAACTGCGTTCATATTCACTCTGTGCTTCTGATTTTTGATTATAAATTTGCAGACGTGCCAATAAAAATGCACCGATAGAGATTAAAATAAAAATTATCCCATAGAAAAGTGCATTGCGCTTAAAAAAATCAGAATGAGACTGATCAATTAATTTAGGGGGAGCAAAAGCGATAATTTTCCATAGGCTGTTAGTTTCAGTATCCATTCCATTGTTGTTTTTCCCTGCAGGGTAATTAGTCGTGCCTATGGTATTAAAAAAAATAGTGGCATAAGTGAGCAAACTATTATTAATATATTGTTGAGTCATTCGCGGGTTAGCATTAATTTCCTGCCAGAGTTGAGGATGCTTGTTGGCAAATGTAACCGATTTGGAAAACATAAAATTCCATTCATCTTTGCCCTGTGGATGTATTAACCAGTAACCGGATTCATTGACGAGCATAATATGATTGGCAATATTAGCCGTTGCACGGCGAAATTCATTAATCAGTTTGTTGCCGTTAAAGTTAAGTATAAGAACGCCTGTTTTTCGGCCATATGAACTATATACTGGCGTGCCGATACGAATAGTGGGTTTATAGGGTTCTTCAATTTCATGATTTTCTATATTAAGATCGAAAGGGGACCAGTAAACATTATTTCTGTCTAATGCCAGTGTATTAGCAACATAATAACGGCTGTCTTTCTTTTGCAATTTGTCTTTCTCTACAGCATAGGGTTGACCATTATTATCATTAACACGAACAATTTCTTGACCATTAAGATCAAGGTAGCGGATCTGATCATATATCTTACGATTTTTACTAAAGCTTAAAAAATCCTGTTCAAGAATTTTTCTGGCTCTTGGCGTTTTAATAAAGCCATTGCGTAATTGATTGTGCTCCTGTAAATATTTAATATCAGAAATAATATCCTGTAATACATTATTCACAGTCAGTTGTGCCAGACGCACATTAAGCAAATCCGTTTTTTCCAGAGTTTCAAGGTTGGCTTTAGTATGAAAAGAATAATGCAAACTGATGCCAATAATTAATACCAGTGATACCGGCAAAAGAAACAATAGAAAATGCCAGATAAAGGATTGAGATTTTCCCGGAAAAAAATGTGCTACTAAGGCAGAAGGATGGCCTTTCGCATAGCTCATCGCATACACCGCTGGCTTAGCTCACCTCGTACCCGGTAGAGATAATTATCATTAGATTCATTGGATTTTTGAGGTATGAGATAAATTAATTTGGCCGCAATAATATAAGGTTTACGGGCAACTCTGCCTTCTCCTGCCGGAGTACGCTGAGTAATAAGTGCTTTTAAATGATGCATGGATGATTCAGGATCTTCACAAAAACGGGGTAATGTGACTGATGTACTATACCATTTTATTGCCTGAGAGATTAATAACATAATGATTAAAATAATAAAAAGGAAACGAACCGGTTTAAAGTTTGTGGGTACAAATTCATCATTACTATAGGGTGACTGATTTTCAGAATTCATCATGCAGGCCTTTCAATCACTGTTTTATCAATGAAAAAAGGGGAGAAATTTTCTTCATGACTCTTTTCATCCTGTAATGACATCATATTAACAATTTTGGCGGCAGTCTCTTTTGCTGAAATAATACGATCTCTGACAGAAACCCCGCCTTTATAATTTGCTACAAGGTGTAAACCCGGCAGGCTGATTAATTCTTGTTCAATCGCCTTCAATGTCTGATGATAATGACCATGATACACTGGTAATGCTTTGTGGTGCTTATCAACTCGTCCCATAATGGGGGTCGCATTGCTTTGAATACCTAAAAGAGAGCTGACATCATGTAGAACCTGATCAATACTCTCCTGAGATGAAAGCTGGATTGCTGAAGGATTTCGTGAACCGCCTAAATAACTGGATAATAATACACTATTATCAGGTGCTCGCCCGGAAAAAACTGAACTCATCCACAGATTACCATTAATCGCTATCTTCGCTTGAGCTTGTTCTTGTCTTGGAACAAGAAAACCTGCACTATCCAGAGGATGTTTTATTGCAGCGCGTTCAAGTCCTATATGAACGACTGATAGCGGTGCATATTCAATATGATTTAATAATTCACTCAGCGGGTGGTTAAGTGGTTTTATTAATTGCGAGGCGCTTTCAGCAGGGCTGGACAGAACGATATGACGCGCTTTGCAATGTTTCTCACCAGCAGGGCCAGTGGCCTGAACTTCCCAGTATTGTTTCTGATGGCTGCTATTGGGTGCAGCATGATGGATGATCTTTGTTACACTGATATTGGCATGAAAACCAACATTGGGATCGCTTGCCAAATGTTGAGGCAGTGTTTCCATCCCTTTCTTGAATGAAAAACTCTCCGGGTTTCTGGCGGTACGTTTACCCGATATCTTGTGTGCAACAATTCCGGCAGTAATACTGCCAAAGCGTTTTTCAAGCGCTGTAAGCCTTGGAATCACATGCTGGGCACTGGCCAGGTCAGGATCAGATGCCAGTGTGCCTGCGATAAACAGCAAAGTCCGGTGAACCGAAAAGTCATTATTATACAAGGGATAAAGTAAGGACAGGAATAAACTTTTCGCAGTAAGTTTACATTTT
>JAHXHI010000146.1 GCA_025656775.1 gamma proteobacterium symbiont of Bathyaustriella thionipta | reverse complement strand
TGATTTTCTCTTTCTACTCATTTTTAGGTTCCCCATTAGGTTAGCTCTTATATCTTAACCTATTGTCCAGTTTTCGGGGTCCACTATATTTCTTTAAGTGGTTTTAATAAACTTATCCAAAAGTAAACGAAAATATTATAGAATAATTTAATAACGGCGATTAAATAATAGAAATCATGGCCTTTCCCGATTTACTGATATTAATAATGAGACAATATTCCTTATATATCTCATTATTACAATGACTTATAATTTTACAATTATTATTAATTTAGACTAAAAAATATCTATTTGAGAGTATACAAAACCCTATGAGAAAACTAAAATCCTGGCAGAAATTAGAAGAGCATTTTTCATCGATTAAAAATGAAGAAATGCGGGATATGTTTGCAAACGATCCAGAACGTTTTAATAAATATTCATTAATGTTAGATGATATTTTATATGACTATTCAAAAAACCGAATTAACGATCAAACCCTTAAACTCTTATTAGAGCTGGCAGAAGAAGTTAATTTATCCACCTGGATAAAAAAATTATTTAAAGGTGAACCCATTAACCACACAGAAAATCGTGCTGTGTTGCATATGGCCCTAAGGACTCAATCAAGTAAGCCCGTTAAACTTGATGGGGTTAATATTTTACCTGATATTCATTATGAGCGGGAAAGAGTCAAACAATTAGCCGAAAAAATTAGAACTCGCCAATGGCGCGGTGCCACCAATCAGTCCATTACCGATGTCGTCAATATTGGTATTGGCGGCTCTCACCTTGGACCACAAATGGTTTATGAGGCGCTAAAACCTTATACCTTACATGATATCAATATTCATTATGTTTCTAATGTGGACGCAAACCACATCAATGACACACTGGTTTACCTGAACCCTGAAACAACCCTGTTTATTATTTCATCAAAAACCTTTACCACTCAAGATACTATGGTGAATGCACAGACAGCCAAAAAATGGTATTTAAATAAAATGGGTAGTGAAGAATTTATTCACCGTCATTTTTGTGCGGTCACCTCCAATATTCCATTAGCCAAACAATTTGGTATTAATGAGGGTAATATTTTTAAAATGTGGGATTGGGTTGGTGGACGTTATTCCATCTGGTCTTCCATTAGTTTATCCATTGTTATTGCTATCGGTTCAGATAATTTTGAACAACTTTTAGTCGGTGCTGATGAGGTTGATCAACATTTTCAAGACGCCCCCCTGGAGAAGAATATCCCTGTTATCATGGCCTTATTGGGCATTTGGTATAATAATTTCTTTGCCAGTGAAACCATTGCCATACTGCCCTATGATCAACATTTACACCGTTTCCCTGCTTATCTGCAACAAGCAGATATGGAAAGTAATGGTAAATCCGTTGATCGTCATGGCAAGCAGGTAGATTATAGTACTGGCCCCATATTATTTGGTGAGATCGGGATTTCTGCTCAACATGCTTTTTTTCAATTATTACACCAGGGCACCAAGTTAGTGCCTTGTGACATTTTAGCACCCATTTATAATATGGAACGAAACCTGACTCATCACCAGGCTTTGATGTCTAATGTCTTTGCTCAAACCGAAGCCATGATGAAAGGCCGTAGTGAAAAAGAAGTCACTCAGGAATTAAAAGCACAAGGCTTAAATGCAGCGCAAATTAAGGCACTATTACCCTATAAAATATTTCCGGGTAACAGACCAACCAGTACCTTTATTTTTGATACCTTAAATCCAAAAATACTAGGCTCATTAATTGCGTTATACGAACATAAGATCTTTGTTCAGGGGATTATCTGGGAAATTAACTCATTTGATCAATGGGGTGTTGAATTAGGTAAAAAGCTTGCAAACACGATACTATCGCAACTCGACGATGATGATGAAGTTACTAACCATGATTGCTCAACCAATGGATTAATTAATCATTATAAGAAAAAACGAAACATACCTAAATAAAGCGCCTGCTGGTAGATTCTTACTGGCCGCTTTTTCACATTTGTCATTATTAAAAAATGACTCCATAAGTCGATATTATTGAGTTAGAAAATCTTCCTGCAAATATTTTGAACAATTGGAAATAGTCTCTATCAGGTTTTTTTTATGATAAAAGATTATTTCCTGAAATGTCAGCTTCACGCCCTGAGTTATTCTGTCATTAAAAATCCACATTATCATACAGTGGTCAGTCTTAGTATATATTGTTGAAAAACACAGTAGAAAATTTCTAATAGTTCTACTGTGTTGTAAAAAAACACCTGTTTTTTGTTTTTATTAAAGTATTTTCTTAAAAATACTGGCTAAAGTGGATGAAAATGGTGTTTTTTAGCTCTTCCGGCCCATTTACCCTGTTAATGGTGGTGGTTGTTCAACTATCTTTACCATTCGTCTTAAATTTTGAATAGTAGCAACCAGTAAAAATTCATCAGATGCTCCAGTTAAACCTCTTAAGCGTAGTTGATCAAATATTAACATTCGTTTCAAGTGACCAAATAGCATTTCAACTTTTTTTCTGTCATTTTTGGAGTGTTGATATTCGGGAGTCTTGTGTATTGCTCTGGCAATATCACGAGCCTCTTCATAAATACTTCGGGCAATTCTTCGTTGTGGTGCCTTTGGACAACATTTTTCTTTATCAGGGCAATCTACACACTCAGGCAATCTTGAATAATAATAAAGAGCTTTCTCTTTAGTCGGATGATTGGTCGTGTGTAAACGTTTATTATTGGGACAAATATATTCATTCGCCTGTAAGTCAAACGTAAATTCTGAAGAACTATAAGTGCCATCCTTACGTTTACTTTTATCCCAAACAGGAGAAAAGGGTGAGATATAGTGGACCCCACTGTCAAGACAACACAATTAAAAAATAAGATATATAATATCCATCATCATTTCTGCTGTCATGCAGCCAGTTTTAA
>JAHXHI010000339.1 GCA_025656775.1 gamma proteobacterium symbiont of Bathyaustriella thionipta | reverse complement strand
GACATATCTTCCATTATTCCTACAAAGTCTCATTATTTTGAAGCATTTTTAATCTTAGAAATTGAAAGCTATTTATGAATCCTGTATTGTGAATTTATTGAAAAAGTATTAAAAATAGGGGTTATTCTACAGCCTCGTTGCGATTACCGGAAATATAAAATGCCTCAGCAGGCTTATAATCAAAAATCAGCTGCCCAATCCGTGTGTCATCAGTAATAATAATCGTCTGTTCTAATTCAATCAGTAATTGTTGTACTGAGATACTTTCCCGATTCTCCATACCATTTCTGGAAAATAACAACATATCATTGATGAGTTGCTCAAGACTTTGGATACGTGTCAGAATTTTGTCAGCAAAACGCAAGCGCTTATCATTATCAAGCTGAGGAGATTTCAAATGTGATGCATAGAGTAAAGCCGCTGAAATAGGTGTTCGAATTTGATGTGCTAATTGTGCCGCCATTTGCCCCATGGAAGCGAGACGGTTTTGCTGATCATACTTCACTTGTAAGTGACGTTTTTCAGTCACATCCTGCAATAAGATAATTTGCCCGGGAACGTTCTCTCCTAAAGGGCAGGTTGAAATACTGACTATTTGACCTTTTGTTGTTACTGAATCCTGTCCGGAGATACGACTATGGTCAAATGCACGATCAATTACAGTGCGCCATGCGAGACCAATGAGTGGCTCATCTAATAATTCAATTGCTGCTGGATTGCATTCCTGAACAAAACCTTGACCATCAAGCACAACAACACCCGCCGGCAATGCTTTTAATAATGCCTTAAGACGAGTTTCTGTGATTGATTCCTGTAATGACGAACGCAGCGTATTATCAACTGCACCTGCAGCGCCTGAATGATGATGTTCATCTGAGCAATAATTATGTTTTGTTTCTGCTAGTGCAGACTCTAGTAATGCGGTCACACCCATGATTGACTCCAGCTTATCAAATTCTATAACTTTGATTAAGCAAAAATTAAACCATATAATATTTTTTTATTATTTTACAATAAGTTATAATCATATTTTTAATGAATAATAATGATACTCATAAAGTGACATTTATTTGTCACTGCAGTTAATTCTTCTGGAAACGACCCATAAGGAGAAAGATATTATCATCCCAATGATGTTAACAGATGTTTGAGTTTATAGAGGCAAGGCATTAAACTTGAATAAAAATAGCAGATTTTTATAACTACATTGTGTCATGTTATTATTAATAAGCTATGCTTAAATTGTAAGGTAGTTGAAACAGGACATTTTCAAGCTTGTAAAAAAAGGGGCACTATGACAAATGGATTTAATGACAATAGAATAAAGTCATCACCAACTAAAGCAGAAGATAGTTCAAGCAGTAGCAACACAAAACATCAGGCTGAACTTAATTTATTTAATAAAGCATTGTCCATTCTGATCGTTGACGATGACCTGAATATGCGCACAAGTCTAAGAGAGCTGCTTGCAGTTTATGATATGAACAGCACGCTTGCCAAAGATGGTCAAGATGCATTGGAACAACTTAATAATAACCACTTTGACCTGGTATTACTTGATATTAATATGCCAAAAAAAAATGGTCTGCAGGTGATGAGTGAAATTCACGATCATTATTCTGGTACCAATATGATTATTCTCAGTGGTGAAACCTCCTTTAAAAATGCCCAAAAAGCAATGCGTATGGGTGCTGACGATTTTTTAAACAAACCTTATAATCCATCAGAACTTATTCAACTCATCCATAAAATTGCAGAAAAAAAAATATTTAAAAGCAAATAATAGCAACACATCAGCACTCAGCACTCACACTGGTGTCGAAAAAACACTGATGGAGTTGGAAGATATTCTTCATAATGAAGATTTAACGCTTGCTAATGAAATTATCAATTCAAGTCCTGCCGTAGCATTCCTGTGGAAAAACATTCCTCATTTTCCAGTACAATTTGTATCAGAAAATGTGATCAATTTATTAGGCTATAGTGCCAGTGAGTTTATGTCTGAAAAGATCATCTATAAAGATATAATTCATCCTGATGATGTAAAACGAGTGATTAATGAGGTTGTAACAGACAGTACCACCAATAAGTTTAAACATAAACCCTATCGACTTATTACAAAATTTGGCGATATTAAATGGGTTGATGATTGTTCTTCAATCGTACGGAACGAACAAGGAAGCATTACTCATTACCAGGGGATCATCATGGATGTCACTGAATGGGAAATTTCCAGGCAAAAAATGCTCCAGAAACAAACATCCCTGGCACATGCCGCATATCATGATCCCCTGACTGAATTACCTAATCGTTTATTGTTACTGGACAGACTGAACCTTTCAATTAAAAAAACACAACGTGAAAAAAACACCTGGCCCTATTATATATTGACCTGGATAAATTCAAACCCATTAATGATACTCTGGGACATGCTGTAGGTGATGAAGTACTTAAAACCATCGCTAAAAGATTAAGAAAAAGTATCCGTGCTGTGGATAGTGTTGCCAGAATTGGCGGAGATGAATTTATTATTCTGATGGAGTCTGTTTCCAACCTGGAGGATGTTAAATCCATGGCAAAGAAACTAAACAGAACACTACAACAACCCATTCACTTGAACAGTTGTAACGTTCCGTCCTATATAATATTTAACTCAGCATATTATTCCGCAGTCCTTTAGGCTCCATTATTCCTCCCCACCTGAAATAAACCGAAATTAAGATCAAAAAAAAGGGCAAAATCCTTGATAATTGGTGTCGCTTAAAACATTCAATTAATCAAACTGGAAATTGCCCATGCGTCCTATAGTGTCAGATATTATTACTTTCAGTGTAACTATTCAGCATAAATTTAAAAAAAATTGAAAAAAAAAGCTTGACAGAAAAGTTATGTAATTTATTAAAACCGACATGTCTATGCA
>JAHXHI010000129.1 GCA_025656775.1 gamma proteobacterium symbiont of Bathyaustriella thionipta | reverse complement strand
TGTAAGTTCAAGTCTTGCATTGGAATTGTTATTTGATAAAAAGTTACCTGATTTTATCTGAGATTAAAAATCATGCTGAATAGTTACATTGGATTTAAGATTAATAAGTTTTTTTCTCTTAGTAATAGAACTTTTTAATTGCTTCAGAGAAAAATCTATATCACCATCCATGACATACCCCATCATACAGCCATAAGGTAGCTTTTCAGAATATTTAGCAGTAGCATAACGGACTACGCCCTCCTCAACATATGGCCCGGCAAGTGAAGCTATTCTTTTTCCTTTGTCTGTAACAATATTGAGGCGTTTACATTCATAGGCAATATAACGCTCATGATCCTGACCAAGAAAAAGAGCCATATCCAAAATGCCTTTTGTTGTAAAATCGCCAAATTTGTCCTTCTCATCTAATTTAAAGTGAATATTCAAAAAACCCAGGTTACATATAGCTCTGTCTTTTCTTAGCAGGTTAACAAGGCGTTTAGTGATATCATCTTCTCTTTCAGTTTGTTTTAGCCGTTTTATTACTGTAGGCCAAACGCGCTCGACACATTTCATTAATTCGTGGTCAATATCTTTAAGGTTTCTTAGCCAAAGCGAAGATGTCCCGATAGTCATTAGAGATTCTTACCCGCTTGAGCTAATAAGTCGGATGCAATAGCATCAGCATCAGCTAGTGCCGTTGAACCGAGCCAAAATCTCCTTTTTCTCGGTTTAACAATATAAAGAATATCATCAATGAATATACGAAGGTCTGGAATAAGCTGAAAGTTACCAGGCAAATCTTTAGGCAAAGAACCCCAAATTTTAGCTAAATAACTGTGCAGAAAAGGTGTCCAAAATAAATTGAACTTAAGCCTTGTTCAACGATCAAAGAGATTGACTAAAAAATCCAGATCAAAACAAGGCTTAAGATGAGTAATAGTATACCTGAACTAAAACGACCTGTGCGCAGGAGATTACAAAAAATAGTGCAATATAACAAAGGGGCTGATTATCGGCTACGGGCAAAAGCAATATTATTGCTTCATGACGGTTATACCCAAACGGATGTCTCTCAGATGCTCTGCGCAAGTCGAACCAGTATAAGAAAATGGGTTAAGCTCTTAAACGACTTTGGAGAATCTGGTTTGGTACCGGAACAAAAAGGCAGATATGCCTATGCTGTAACAGAAACCATGTGTTTACGCCTGATGGAATTGATACAAATGCAACCTAAAGAATTCGGCTGGTTTGCATCACGCTGGAGCTCTGAACTATTAGTCCGTCAAATAAATGAGGAATACAGTACTGAGGTACATTCCTCAACAATAAGACGCTTATTACCAAAAATTGGTATTATGTGGAACCGTGCCAGTCCCACGCTCTGCATACAAGACAAAGAAAAAGCCCGTAAAATGAAGGCTATTAATAAAGCATTATCAAATGCCAATGCCGAAAATCCAGTCTTTTATGTGGATGAGGCTGATGTGGACTTAAATCCACGAATTGGAAGCTGTTGGTCAGTCAAAGGCAAACAAACGCGAATACCGACACCCGGTAAAAACCAAAAAAATTATCTTGCCGGAGCCTTAAATTCTCAAACAGGTCAAGTTGTCTGGGTTGAGTGGGAGAAGAAAAACTCGTTTATTTTTTTACGTCTGATGGCAGAAATCAGAAAGCGATACCGCCAGGCAAAAACAATTTGCTTGATAGCAGACAATTATGTGATCCATAAAAGCGGTATTACAAAAACATTTTTAGAACACAATAAAAAATTTGAACTGCTGTTTCAACCTGTTTATCACCCTTGGGTCAATAGAATTGAATTAGTATGGAAGCAATTACATGATACGGTGACCAGAAATCATCGACATTCAACCATGAACAAATTAATGGAAGATGTGAGGATATTTATGAATAATGTATCACCATTTCCTGGTTCATCGGTACAACAACAAAAATTATAAAATGGACACCATTTTGGATCAGCTATTTAGTATCTGATCAATACCATTAGTGTTTCGGTTATTTTCAAAATATTTTCTTTTGGAATCATCAGTAAGGTGAATGCCAACAACAACCAAATCTGGCGATGATCCAATTAACTCAACAACAGCATGATATGATTTTTCTAACCAATTGTTTAGTCCAAATGAAAACCACTTCGAGTAATGTTCCCAATCGCTTTCATATGTATCTTTCCACAAACTAGGAAAATTCTTCGAGCGTGCTCGTGGTTGCATACTTGGAATTACATGCTTTAGCGTATCCTCAATGAGCAAAATATCAGTTTCACATAATCCAAAATAGTTATACACTATTTTGTCAATATCGCTCATATATTCGGATAGTTCAGACTGTAAAAGCTTGTCCTTTTGTTTAAGCAAATGTTCTATTAGTTTTACACCTTGGTTAAACGCTTGCCTTGATTGATTTTCATCACATGTTTGCTCTGGTAATGGAAAAGGGATATCCAACAACTGCTCCTGGTGCACCTTATCACGTTCCATCCCAGTATTTGAGCTATGATGAAACAAAAACCATGCAGTCAACGAACTATTCAGCAAAACTGTTAGAAACTTGGCTTGCCTTTCATCTTTTTTTTCAAAACTGATAGCTTGCAAAGAATGCCTAAAACTTAGATCTCGAGTGCAAAAAACTGGCCCTCAATCGTCCCTCATCACTTTCAATACCTTGTGGGATGAGGATATGAGGTGCTTTGAACCCTTGTTCAAATCCTTTTCGATGAACAACATTAGTGTGCCAAGGATCATCATTGATTTCGGGTATCACCAAAGGTTTAAACATTTGAGTTTTTAGATGGGGAATTTTTGTAACCAGCTCTGAGTATGATAGCTTATAATTAGTGTCCATCCGTAAATAGCCTTTTTTTAGCATTCAACTAAAAAAAAGGCCATACAAAATCATATTCAGCTTTCTTAAAATTT
>JAHXHI010000017.1 GCA_025656775.1 gamma proteobacterium symbiont of Bathyaustriella thionipta | reverse complement strand
AGTTCAAGTCTTGCATTGGAATTGTTATTTGATAAAAAGTTACCTGATTTTATCTGAGATTAAAAATCATGCTGAATAGTTACGAAAAATAGAATAATAAAGAACAAGCCCAGACCAAAATCCCCCATTCTGGATAACACCATTAGAAACGCAATTATCATAACAGTCTGAATAAGTGCATCAATAAACCATGCAATACTGCGTGCATAAAAACCAACACAGGTTAGTTTGAGTGCTACACCTTCTGGCGTTTCAGTAATTCTGATGGTATCAAGCATTTTGGATTTCATTGTCAATTATTAATTAGAAGAGAGAAATAGTGGTAAAGAGAGATTATCCTCTATTTCATCATTCTGTCATAAAAACAGGGCATATTATAGTTTAACTTCAAAACTAATAATGATGAGTAAATAATAGTATAACAACTCAGATAAACTTATAAAACAATAACTTAAAACATTATATTAAAAATAACTCAAATATAACTCCGTAACCAACTGAAAAATAAAAAGTAAATAATTTAATGAGATTAATATCACATTTTTCAGATTTTCCCTACATTTAAAATCTGAGTAATGTATATACTTAACAACATAGACACACACAAAATTTTTTCTTGCCTGAAAAACAGAGCAATATATATTTGGAGAATTATGATGAAAAAGTTGTTAACCATTGTTACCACAGCGACATTTTTTGCCATTGCGTTTTCTTTAATTGATCAATTTGTCTGGAACAATGATTTTTATTGGCTTAATGCCGGTATTGGTTTCCTTGCCGGAGCAATTCTTGTCATATTAAGCAAACCAATCAATAAAACCAACAATTATATTGCCTAAAATTCTGCACTCTAAACATTCCCAAACAACTCCAGGTATTGCTCTGACTTTTATCACCTAATCGGGTCGCTCAATACCTAATTTTTTCATTCTTGAACGTAATGTACTGGCAGGCACATCCAGAATTTCTGCGACCCCTTTCTTTCCTCCAATAACCCAGTGAAGCTCCTCAAGCAGGCGTGTAATATAACACTTTTCATTTTCTGCAAGGGTTTTATAGCGTGTTTTTTCTATCCTGTTTAGCGGTTCATTACCTTCAGCATCACTTAGCCTATCCCTGTTATTTTCTTCCAATATGACCTGTCCTATGGAAACGGGCACCAGCGCATCATCCACCTCAACAATATCTGTTTTTGATAAAATGGCTGAACGCTCAATCACATTTTGCAATTCACGTATATTGCCAGGCCAGTGATAATCCATCAGCAGCTCCATGCTGACATCTGAAACACCTTTGAGTGATTTACCCAGTTTTTTACTCAGATTATCCAGAAATTTAGCCAGCAATAGAGGAATGTCTGATTTTCTATCTCTCAATGGCGGAACCGTTAAAGGAAACACGTTCAAGCGATAAAACAAGTCCATTCTAAACATGCCGTCATCAACCATTTTTTTTAAGTCACGGTTGGTGGCAGCAATAATTCTTACATCCACATTAATGAGCTCACCACTACCTACTCGCTGTATTTCCTGTTCTTGCAGTACCCGTAGTAGTTTAACCTGAACGTCTAAAGACAATTCACCAATTTCATCAAGAAAAATCGTGCCTTTATCCGCTAATTCAAAATGTCCGGTGCGATCACTGATTGCGCTGGTAAAGGCCCCTTTTACGTGCCCAAAGAGTTCACTTTCAACCAGTGATTCAGCAATTGCCCCGCAATTAACTTTAATCAATGGGCGATCTTTTCGGTTACTATACTGATGAATTGCACGAGCCATAGACTCTTTTCCCGTGCCTGATTCACCATTGATAAGCACTGTCGTATCGGTTTGGGCAACTTGTTGTGCTTCTTCCATCGTTTTGATTAAGGCATCACTATTGCCGATAATTTCACCATAATTTTGCTCATTGCGTATTTCTTCTTGCAGATAAGAACTTTCTGCTCGCAGATACGTATTTTCTTCCTGTAATTTTTCTTTGAGTTCTTCTACTGTTTTTAAAGCGTTGTTCAGATCTTTTTCACGTTGCTTTCGTTCTGATATGTTTTTAAAAACAACACAGGCACTACTGATATCTTCATCACCTTCAATCGCGGTCACCGTATATTCAACAGGAAAACTATGACCCTCTTTATTCCAGAAAATATCATTATCACTCTGTCTGACTCGTTGATCACGCAGGGTATTGAAGACACTGTCTTTTTCTACAGGGTTTCGGTGCCCATCCTTATCAGTATGCATTAACAGGTCATGGAAACTTTTCCCAATGATCTCATCTTCAAAACTACCGATTATTTCTGAGCCTGCTGGATTAATAAAAGTGATCTGCCCCTGTTTATCTACGCCCAATAAGCCTTCACCCATGAATTCAAGGATAAGGATATTATCTTCTTCTAATTGTTTATTTTTCTGTTCCAGTGTTTTTTCAAGCTGTCTGATTTTAATATGAGTTTCGACTCGTGCAATCACTTCTTCAGACTGAAAAGGTTTAGAAATATAATCAACTGCACCTGATTTAAAGCCTTTTACTTTATCTTTTACATCATCCAGCGCCGAAAGAAAAATAATAGCCACATCAGCAATATCAGCATTTGATTTAATCTGCTGACACACTTCATAACCATCCATACCAGGCATCATTATATCCAGTAAAACAAGTGCCGGATGGACTTTATTGATAATATTTAATGCATCTTCACCATTTTTTGCCAACAGGAGTTTATAACCATGCCCCTCCAGAGTCTGGTATAAAACCTGCAAGTTGGTTGGGTTATCATCAACCAGTAATAATGTTTCCTGATAATTATTGCTAAGTCTATTCATTACTCTTTATTATATCTCTGCCTGACGTATGCTTATTTATTAGATAAATAGTGTCCATCCGTTTATTCCAAGCAATTGATATTATTATAAAAACAGGAAGAAAAACTGAAATAAACGGCCGGATAAAATGCAAGA
>JAHXHI010000220.1 GCA_025656775.1 gamma proteobacterium symbiont of Bathyaustriella thionipta | reverse complement strand
GATTTTCTCTTTCTACTCATTTTTAGGTTCCCCATTAGGTTAGCTCTTATATCTTAACCTATTGTCCAGTTTTCGGGGTCCACTATAGAATTAATCTTTTTGCAATGGTGCATAAAGATTAATTTTATCCTTTATCTGCGTGAAGAATATGCGACTATCCCGCTTTTTTATTGATGAAGCTCTTTCTCCAGGTCAAAGCCTGATTCTGCCTGCTTATTTAGTGAATTATATGGTCAATGTTTTACGCCTGAAAACAGGCGCTAAAATAATTTTATTCAATGGCCATCCAATTAACAAACAACACGGTGAGTATACTGCGACACTAACAGAGGTCAGTAAACGTCATGGCGTTGCACTCATTGAAACGTTTAACGCAAAGAATCTGGAGTCTCCGCTTAAGACACAACTATTTCAGGGGATTTCACGCAGTGAGCGGATGGACTACACCATTCAAAAAGCCGTTGAACTGGGTATCGCAAGCATTACACCTGTTTTTACTCAACGCTCAAATTCCAGAAAATTGAATGATAAACAGCTGCAAAAAAAATACAACACTGGCAGGGTGTCGCAACCAGTGCTTGTGAACAATCTGGGCGCACCACATTAGTAAAAATAAATTCCCCGATACATGTCAGGCAGCTTGCTGAATTTAAAGCAGACATCAACTTACTTCTCTCACCTTCAGCTTCATCAAACATCTCCAGTCTGTTAGCAAAAAAAGTCTCTAGCGTGAATATTTTTATAGGACCAGAAGGTGGTTTAAGTAGTGAAGAAATTAGCCTGTCACTCAATCAAGGCTATCAGGAAATAAGACTTGGCAAAAGAATTTTACGAACAGAAACTGCAGGGCTCGCTATATTAAGTATCCTGCAGTTTTTACGAGGTGACCTGGATGTATAACTCAGTCAGTTGAAGCAAATTAATCATTCCACATCACCTTACTCACCATACTTTCAAGCAGTGAGATATTTGGAATAATATAATTTTCACCATCCAGTTTAATATGGACTGCTTGTTCACTTTTGGTATCGGTAGCAGCAACCCGCTCTTCTTCTATCAATGTTAAACTGGGGATTGACTGACAGCCTAAAGCAATAAATGGTGAACAACCTTTATTATTGGGTGCATTCAAGATAAGCACTCGACGATATTGTTGTGGCTTAGAGGCGTTGATATTCATTATTTTTTCAAAAATAATGACTGGCACGGCCTGTTCTCGCCAGGTCATCAGCCCACCAAACCACTCAGGGGCACCTAATTTAGGCTCAATACTCTTTAGTTCAGTCACCTCAGCAACTGAGGCATTTGGTAATAGCATTTTATAACTAAAAAAATTCAACGTTAGACAACGGATTTTATTCTCGTGCTCACTCGAGCTACCTGATTTCTTTGCTTCAACGCCATGAATAACGTTATTATTCTGGTTCATCATTAATCCACTTTTTATTTGTTTTTAAAAAGATAACTGTGTACTAATTTTATGCGATATAGGAATCTTTACCCATATAGTATACTGCTATTTTTAGTGCTAATGCTTCAGGCGATCCTGAATAACTGACCAAATTTGCCTTACATACAGAATCTGGCATACTACTAATGACGCAAGTATCGGCGCTTTGCGCCCATACTTTTCCTTCATATTTTTCTGAAAACTTCTGGCACGCTAAAACACCATCTGCTCCCATACCACTAAAAATAATGACACCTGATTGTTTTTGGTAATAATTTGTTATTTTATCAATAACTGAATCAATTGAAGGCTTATAATGGCCTTGCCAATTCTCATCAAGAAATTTAATCTGTCCTTGCATATCCAAAACGACACGGTTATCAA
The DNA here is from genome assembly GCA_025656775.1 of gamma proteobacterium symbiont of Bathyaustriella thionipta. Lineage (GTDB taxonomy): Bacteria > Pseudomonadota > Gammaproteobacteria > GRL18 > GRL18 > GRL18. The sequence goes on along the minus strand of JAHXHI010000220.1, from coordinate 1,162 downwards.
CGGGTACAATAATCACTTCACCATGCCTTAAAGTATCACCATCAACTCCTTCCCTGACTTTAAAATGGCTGATTTTATCCAATTGATTTGCAAGCAGTCCAACAAAACCATCGCCCAAATGCTGTGCTAACACAAAGGCAACCGGTAATTCTGGAGGGATTCTTGTCAAAAAACGTTTCACTGCTTCCGGACCACCAATTGAAGCACCCAATACCCATACATTGACTGCTTTTTCAGGTGGTTTCGTACTTTTTAAGAGAGAATGTTCTATGGTATTTTTGGTAACAACCTGCTTATCACTATCATGCGCTAAAGCGCTATTAATCGTTTCCTCAGTCTGAAGCTCACTGATCTGAACGTCTGTTTTCTCAGGATGACTGTTCTTACTACTATTAGCTAAATCAGCCAGTTTTGTGGCTAATTTATTAATTTCTTGAAGTGAAAAACCATATTCAGAACTTGATTCATTTATTTCATTAAATAAATTTTCATAAAATAAAATGGGTAAATCAACTTTATCCAATAGACATTCAAGCGTACTTTCGTCTTCTTCGTATGCATCATTCATATCAATTAAAATAACATCAGCAGTCTCGTTATGTTCAATCTGGCTAATTAAATCCTGATTCAAAAAACCACTCAGAACAACATTAGCACCCCGTTTTATAAACATTTCACGTAACAATTTCTGAACCTTTTCAGAACCTGATACGATAACAAGATTAACATTCCTAAGATTTTGCATCTAAGCTGCACGCTTTATAACAGAGTAATTTTAGTTAGCTTTCAGTCATTTTTTTGATATTAGCAATCAGATCATTTTCTTGATATGGCTTACCCATATACTCATTAACACCAATCTTCATCGCTCTTTCTCTATGTTTATCACCTGTTCGAGAGGTAATCATAATAATTGGAATATTTTTAAATTTATCATCATCCCGCATATGGGTTGCTAATTCAAAACCATCCATTCTCGGCATTTCAACATCAAGCAGCATGACATCTGGAATGCTTTCATGCAATTGTGCAATTGCATCGACACCATCTTTGGCGGTAATCACATTATAATCATAACGAGGCTGTAGAATAACCCCTATTTTTAATACTTTTTCAATAAATCCACAATACAGGATTCATAAATAGCTTTCAATTTCTAAGA
>JAHXHI010000401.1 GCA_025656775.1 gamma proteobacterium symbiont of Bathyaustriella thionipta | reverse complement strand
AGATTGTAACTTAAATTCCTGGGTATATCTTACCATTTTTGTCTCCTAATACTAAATTTTTCAGGCGACAGGTATGTTGACATAGGGGGCATCCGCAATGAACAGGGCAGGACTACGCATAGTTTTTTTTTGAATAGCTTGATAATAGGTAATAGAAATGAAAAATAAAGAGAGAATTAAAAATGACCTGGTTAGAAAAAATAATAAATCCTTTAAGCTTTAGTAAAACGGTTAGAATAAATGGTAAGCCTTTATGCATTGAATGGACTAATAGAGCTGATTCTGCCTTGCGCAAAAGAAAATATCCCTTAAATATTGAAATGGAGCTCTATTTCTCAGGTATGATAAAAAAAATGGTTATATTTCATGACTCACCTAAGAATAAAATAGAACAGGATAAGTTACACAGTATTACCAGGCAAATGAAAGTCTGGTTTCATCCCGTTACTTCAGGTGTTTTCAAAATGGGTGATGCACCGCATCAGCAATCTATGATAGACGTTGAAATTATAAATTTACATAATTACTATCCTAAGAAACTGAATATTGATTTTAGAAATGATCGCTGGGAAGGTCATTTTTTATAAAATTTTTACTTAAAGAATTAAAACATTCAGAAATTTTAAACGACTAAATTACGACAGGATGAGTGATGTTATCTCCTAATAAGGGCTAAAATTTCTGGCTAATTTTTACTTAAAACGACATAATTTACTTTCTGTTAATTGCCGTTTATAGAGAAGATATTCATGCCACTCAAGGTTAAATCACCAATAGGAATTTATGGCGGGACTTTTGATCCTGTCCATTATGGACACCTGAGGCCTAATCTGGAGTTGTGTGAAATTTTTGCATTGGATCATGTACGTTTTATCCCTGCCTTTGCACCGCCGCATAGAGAGGCGCCTCAAACCCCGGCTGAACAACGCCTGGAAATGGTTGCTCAGGCAATTGAGGCAGAATCTCGATTTGTTCTGGATGATAGAGAAATAAAACGTGGTGGTCCTTCTTATACGCTGGATACACTCAAAAGTCTGCGACAGGATTATCCTGATAATCCCTTGTGCTTATTGATGGGAATGGACGCTTTTGCAGCTATTGACTGTTGGTATCACTGGCAGGAATTGCTGGATTATGCGCATATTATTGTCAGCCAGAGACCGGAAACTGATTTTCATGCCAGTGAGCAATGGTCAACAGCGGTACAAGCCTTATATGAGCAACATCAGGCGGAACGCAAAGCCATAAGCCAAACATTATGCGGAAAAATACGACTGGAGCCCGTTACTCAATTATCGATTTCAGCCACTGATATCCGCAATCGACTGAAAAATAAGCAATCAATCCGTTTTTTAATGCCTGAACCCGTCATAAATCTGATAAAATACTATAATCTCTATACGTAATTCCGATTAGGTAGAGTTTAAGTTCATTTTTAGTCTGCTTTATCTGGTATCAGTTAGAGTGAGCTCACTGATGACTCTGCATTATCCTGTATTATGCTCCTAATTAAATTAAGCAAGAAGGTACACAATTTTAATGAATCGTGATGAATTGAAGGCACTGGCAGTGAATGCAGTGGAAGATGTAAAAGCATTTGATGTCAATGTGGTTGATGTTATGGGGCGAAGCAGCGTTACTGATGTTCTGGTGTTTGCCAGTGGTCGTTCCGATCGACAAGTCAAATCAATTGCCAATAATGTCGTAATTGAGGCCAAAAAAGCCGGTGTGGCACCATTAGGTGTTGAAGGTTTAAATACCGGTGAATGGGTATTAGTCGATCTGGGGGATGTGGTTGTCCATGTGATGTTGCCGCAGGTCAGAGATTACTATGGTATTGAACGTATGTGGGATGTTGACGGGCCGGGTTACGGTGATGATCCTAGCTACGATGACGGTTCTGCTTTTAATGACGGCGAGTAAAATTTAATGAATATCTATCTGCTGGCCGTCGGCAATAAAATGCCTGACTGGGTCACTAAGGGATATCACGAATATGCTAAACGCCTCAATGCTGATTGTCACCTCAAATTAGTTGAAATTTCACCGGGTAAACGAGGTAAAAATGCTGATCTGCTACGCATAAAAAAAACAGAAGGAGAAAAAATTCTTCAGGCAATTCCAAAAGGGTGTCTGGTGATTGCTCTGGAAGTAAAAGGTAAACCCTGGAGTACACAAATACTTTCACAGCAAATGGATCACTGGTTACATAGTGGACAGGATGTGGCTTTACTGGTAGGGGGCCCGGAAGGTCTGAGTGATGCCTGTGTTGCCAGAGCGGATGTTAAATGGTCGTTATCACCATTAACATTACCCCATCCATTAGTGCGGGTTTTATTGAGTGAACAGCTCTATAGAGCGTATAGCATTCTCAAAAACCACCCGTATCATCGCTAATGATTCACCTGGCATCCAGCTCACCACGTCGACAGGAACTTCTGCAGCAGATGGGAGTCTCATTTAAAGTAATACCTCAATTTGCCGAAGAGGTTCATAAGCTGAATGAGTCGCCGAAAAACTATGTTTCTCGTCTGGCGCGTGAAAAAGCAATAGACGGCTTATCAAGACAAAATAACCAGACAATTCCTGTTCTAGGTTCGGACACCGCTGTCATTCTTAATGGTACGATTTTAGGTAAGCCAAATGATAAAGAGCAGGCAATTAACATGCTATTAAGTCTGTCTGAACAAACTCATCAGGTCATTACGGCAGTGGCTGTTATTAATGAACAGAGAATAGAACAGGTCGTTTCTATAACTGATGTGTCATTTTCAAAATTAACCCGCTCCATGTGTGAAAAATACTGGCAAACTGGTGAACCGGCGGATAAAGCAGGCAGTTATGGTATTCAGGGGCAAGGTGCTTTGTTTATCAGCAATATTAATGGTAGTTATTCAGGTGTGATGGGACTACCAATTTATGAAACCAGGGTGTTATTAAATCAGTTTGCTATCAGCAAAGTCCGGTGAACCGAAAAGTCATTATTATACAAGGGATAAAGTAAGGACAGGAATAAACTTTTCGCAGTAAGTTTACATTTT
>JAHXHI010000197.1 GCA_025656775.1 gamma proteobacterium symbiont of Bathyaustriella thionipta | reverse complement strand
AGTTTCACTACCTGAAAATGTAATTGCATTTAAGAAAAAATAATTTGGTCGGGGATGGCCGTTGTCACAACTAGGTCTACACCCCCTTAAAAGTATAGCGATATAAATGCCTCTATCTTTTAATGAACTAATCAAATTATCACTCCTTTTCCGGTTTTGTATTAATCAAAATAACAACATGATTAAAAATCACTGCACAAGGTGTCCTATGGTCTGCTCTTAATACAATAAATTTCATTTTATTTAAATATAGATAAAAATAGCTGCTTACGCCAGCATACAGAAAATAAAATACCTGATAATACGTGATTCTATGCCACTTTTCAGCTATCTTTAAAGCATAAGATATCATCAGGTTAATCATGGGATTTACTTATGTCAAAAGCACATAAAATCACAATCGACGGCAACCTCGCCGCTGCAACTATCGCTCACAAACTCAATGAAGTCATTGCTATCTACCCTATTACCCCGGCATCACCCATGGGTGAATGGGCAGATGAATGGTCATCCGCCGGTCAGGTTAATTTATGGGGAACCATACCTCATGTGGTTGAAATGCAAAGTGAAGCAGGTGCCGCAGGTGCCATACATGGCGTCTTGCAGGCGGGTGCTTTAACCACGACTTTTACCGCCTCACAGGGCTTATTATTAATGATCCCCGATATGTATAAAATTGCCGGTGAACTGTCACCCACTGTGTTTCATATTGCTTCACGTTCACTGGCCTTTCAGGCATTATCAATCTTTGGCGATCACAGTGATGTAATGACCGCACGAATGACTGGTTTTGGCATGCTTTGCTCTAATTCACCTCAGGAAGTGCTGGACTTTGCACTAATCGCACAGGCGGCCAGCCTTGAGGGGCGCATTCCCATGCTGCATTTTTTTGATGGCTTTCGTACCTCTCACGAAATCAAAAAAATATCGCCCATTGATGATGCGACACTGCACAGTATGATCAATGATAAATGGCTTGCACAACATCGTGCCCGAGCTATGACACCCGATAACCCGGTATTACGCGGCACATCACAAAATCCCGACATTTATTTTCAAGCACGAGAAACTGTTAATCCTTTTTATGAAAAAATGCCGTCAATTATCCAGCAAGCAATGGATCGCTTTGCCACTCTCACTGGAAGATCTTATCAGCTGTTTGATTATTTGGGTGATGAGCAGGCAGATCGGATTATTATACTGATGGGTTCTGGTGCAGAAGCCGTTGAAGAGACGGTTCTTTATTTGACTCAACAGGGTGAAAAAGTCGGCCTGATAAAGGTTCGCCTGTATCGCCCCTTTGATGAGCAGGCATTGATCGCTGCTCAGCCTGAGACTTGTCAAACGATTGCTGTACTGGATCGCACCAAGGAACCCGGTGCCAATGGCGAACCACTTTATAAAGATGTCATCACCGCTGTTACACAATATTTTTATCATCCAGCAGGGAAATTTAAGACAATGCCCCGCATTGTCGGTGGACGTTATGGACTGTCTTCCAAAGAGTTTACTCCGGGTATGATTAAAGCCATTTATGATGAATTGAAACAGGCTGAACCCAAAAATCATTTTACTATCGGTATTCACGATGATGTCTGTCATACCAATCTGGAATGGGACAACCATTTTCGTACCGATGCTCATAATGACACATTTCAGGCACTTTTTTATGGTCTGGGCAGTGATGGTACGGTCAGTGCCAATAAAAACAGCATCAAGATCATTGGTGAGCAGACCGAGCTATTTGTACAGGGTTATTTTGTTTATGATTCCAAAAAATCCGGGGCCGTCACCATATCCCATCTGCGTTTTGGCTCTGAACCCATTCATTCAACCTATTTGATTGAAGATAATGATGCTGATTTTATTGCCTGTCATCAACCTGTTTTTCTGGAACGTTACAGCATGCTGGACAAAGCGGCTGATGAAGCCGTCTTTTTACTCAACAGCCCAATAGGTGCCGACAACGTATGGGACAGTCTGCCCGCTTCTATGCAACAGCAGATGATCGATAAAAAAATTCATTTCTACTGTATTGATGCTTATGCTGTAGCCAGTAAAACAGGTCTGGGTAACCGCATTAATACCATTATGCAAACCTGTTTTTTTGCTATCTCCAGAATCCTCCCTGAAGAGCAGGCAATGAGTGAAATCAAGTCCGCTGTTAAGAGCAGTTATGCCCATAAGGGCGCCCATATAATGGACATTAATTTTCAGGCAATTGATGAGAGTCTGGCTTGCCTGCATGCTGTTAAAGTACCGGCACAGGTCACCAGTCAATTCGAGATACCATCACCTGTTGCTGATTCAGCACCCTCATTTGTCAAAAATGTCACGGGGGAAATTATTGCCGGTCGCGGCGACGAAGTACCGGTCAGCTTACTCCCTGTAGACGGCACATTCCCGGTAGGAACAGCCGCCTATGAAAAACGTAATCTTGCCCTTGAGATCCCGGTACTGGACATTGATTTGTGTTCCCAATGCGGTAAATGCCCGCTGATCTGTCCGCACGCTGCTATTCGCAGTAAAATATTTTCTCAAAAAGAGCTGACTCATGCACCCGAAACATTCAAACACATCGCGATGAAGGGCAAGGGATTTCCTGATGATATGCATATTACTTATCAGGTCGCTCCCGAAGATTGTACCGGTTGCGGCTTATGTGTTGATATCTGCCCTATTCGTGATAAATCTAATCCTGAGCATAAAGCACTCAATATGTCCCCTCAGCCTCCCTTACGGGAACAGGAGAAGGAAAACTGGGATTTTTTCCTGAGTTTACCTGAGTATGATCGCAAGGCCTTAAAAAATACCACGATAAAAGGCTCAATGGTCATGCAGCCTTTGTTTGAGTTTTCCGGAGCCTGTCTGGGCTGTGGTGAAACACCTTATATCAAACTGGCCACACAATTATTTGGTGATCGCATGTTGGTTGCTAACGCTACTGGCTGCTCTTCAATTTTCGGCGGCAATCTTCCCACAACCCCCTGGAGCCGTAACGAGGCTGTAGAATAACCCCTATTTTTAATACTTTTTCAATAAATCCACAATACAGGATTCATAAATAGCTTTCAATTTCTAAGA
>JAHXHI010000167.1 GCA_025656775.1 gamma proteobacterium symbiont of Bathyaustriella thionipta | reverse complement strand
GCCACTCAAGAGAAAGGCTGAATTAAATCGTTAGCATTATGCTTTATGTCAAAAAAGGTGTTTTTGGAGTAATTCTACAGCCTCAACGTCCGGAATATCTGCAGGTACGTTTTATTGGTATTGCTGATAATGGAATGGAAATTCTTCGGGTAGAGCGACATGCAGGTGAAATTATCAGTGTGCCGAAGGAAAGATTACAAAGCAAAGGGCAATATGATTACGTCAATCAACCACTCAAAATGAATGTCAATGAACAATTTATTTCCCCGGTAGAACTCAATCGAGAACATGGTGAGATAGCGTGGCCTTTACAGCCTGTGATGCGTGCTGCGGCACCGGTCTTTAATTTACATGGCAAGCTATCCGGGGTGATTGTGATTAACATCAATTTTGATGTGATTGTTCAGCAATTTATGCAGGCACCTGAAAACGTATCTTATGCTATTGCTGATAAACAGGGTGATTATCTTTTTCACTTTGATAAGAAACGACGTTTTACCCAGGCGCTAGGTAAAAATGCAGGTTTTATTAGTGATTATTCTTCGGTCAATTTATTACAATCTTTACGCAATTCAGAGAGTGAAAATAATGACTCCAGAGTACTGAATTTACCCAGACAATCGTCCAGCCTTATTGTCCGCTATTTACATTTTGATCCCCTTGATGAAAGCAAATATCTTATTATCAGTGCGTTAGCATCACATAAAGTCATTGAAAAACAATCCCGGGGTTTTGGCCAGCGTTTGATTGTCGGTGTTGTTGCTACAGCGCTGATACTCAGTATCGCTATGGCACTACTGGCATTTTTTCTGCTCAAACCCATTCAATTGCTTACTAAGGCTGCCAACCGGATTGCTCGCGGTGATGAGGATGTTCATATTCCGGATTATGAGCGTTCTGATGCATTAGGTGTTTTAGCAACATCATTCAATACGATGCTGCAGCATTTACATCAATCCAGACAGGATTTACGCCAATTGGCTGATAGTCTGGAAGAACAAGTAGCCGTGCGAACTCGTGAGTTGGAAGACGCGGTACAAAAAGCCGAGGTGAGTGCGAAAAGTAAAAGTGAATTTTTGGCGACCATGAGTCATGAAATTCGTACACCAATGAATGGTGTCATGGGTATGTTAGACTTATTGCTTGATACCGATTTAAATAAGGAGCAGCGCCATAGAGCAAAGTTGGCTCAGGGAAGTGCTGATGCATTATTATCACTGATCAATGATATTCTTGATTTTTCCAAGATAGATGCCGGGAAACTGGAACTGGATATTATTGATTTTGACCTGCGTACCATGTTGGGTGAATTTGCAGAAGCGATGGCACTTCAAGCTCAGAATAAGGGCGTAGAACTGATACTGGATGTGACTAATGTTGAACAATCCATGGTAAAAGGTGATCCAGGACGGTTGCGTCAGATCCTTACCAACCTGGTTGGTAATGCGATCAAATTTACCTCAGAGGGTGAAGTGGTCATTTATGTCGAACTTAATCGTGTCAAGATTAAAGGGGAAGCTAAGCTGCAGCTGTATTGTAAAATTACTGACACCGGTATTGGTATTGCAGTTGATAAACAAAAATTATTATTTTCCTCATTTAGTCAGGTTGATGCTTCAACAACGCGTAAATACGGAGGTACTGGCCTGGGTCTGGTCATTGCCAAGAAACTATGTGAGTTAATGAATGGTGATATACAGGTGCATAGTGAAGAAGGTGAGGGGAGTTGTTTTGAATTTAACCTTTGGCTGGACTCATGTCAGAATACCCATAGGGTTATTCCCAATGTTGATATTAGCAGGCTTAATTTATTGGTGGTTGATAAAAATGCAACCAACCGTGAAGTGTTAAGAGGACAGTTAGAACACTGGGGTGCTAAAGTTTCAGAGGCTGAAGATGGTCTGGCTGCACTGGCATTATGTGATCGCAGAGCAAAAATGACTGATGTTCCTTTTTTTGATATTGCTTTACTGGATATGCATATCGCAGATATGGATTGTACTCAGTTAAGTCAACAACTACGTGCTGACCATCGTTTTGCTGCTATGCGGCTGGTGTTGATGACGACGATGGTTCAACGGGGGGATGCCAAGCATTATGCAAGTATGGGATTCAGTGCTTATTTTCCTAAGCCAGTGACTACGACTGATCTTTTTTATGCTTTATCAATTGTAGCAGATGGTGGAAAAACACTCGAAGAAGCTCAACCACTGGTGACCCACCACTATGTAAAAATGCTTAAGAAAAATAATGATGTGAAAGCATCTCAGCAGCTTCTGGAACTTGCTGCAAATGACCGCTCTCCTGAAAATACACGTCTATTACTTGTAGAAGATAATAAAGTTAATCAATTAGTTGCTCAAGGTATTTTAAAAAATTTGGGTTTTCAAAGTGACGTTGCAGCCAATGGTGTGGAAGCATTAAGTGCACTCAACCAGGCTCCAGAAGAAGAGCCATATACACTTGTCTTAATGGACTGTCAGATGCCTGAAATGGATGGTTATGAAGCGAGTCGCCAGATCCGCAGCGGTAAAGCGGGTGATTTTTATAAGGCAATGCCAATTATTGCTTTGACCGCAAATGCAATGCGAGGTGATCAGGAAAAATGCCTGGCTGCCGGTATGGATGATTATCTGAGTAAACCAATTGATAAGGAACTTTTGTTCGCTAAACTCTGTAAGTGGATGCTAAACAGCAAAATACCACAGCAAAATAAACCAATCTCTGAAAGTGTTGAGGCATCTAAAGCCATTGAAGAAATCGACTGGGATCAAACCAGTGCACTTAAACGTATGGGAGGAGAAGCAACACAGCTGCTTGCTTTAATTGAAATATTTCTGGAAGACATGCCGAAACGAATACATGATTTACAACAGGCACTGGAGAAAAAAGAGATTACATCAATACAACGAGCAGTACATACCATTAAGGGGGTTGCTGCTAATATCAGTGGTATACGCTTGCAAACATTAGCAGCCCAGATGGATAAATCAGCAAAAGCAGGAAATATTGAGCTAGTACCTAAACACATTAATTTTGACCGATTAACTTTTCATATGCCCGATTCAACTTACTTCGGGCACCATCCACATTAAACATCCA
>JAHXHI010000083.1 GCA_025656775.1 gamma proteobacterium symbiont of Bathyaustriella thionipta | reverse complement strand
CGATAGTTAATAGCGATTCGGTTATAAAAAATTATTTTTAGCCGTTAATTTATCAAAATATTTAGGTTCACCGGTTTTTGCTGTAAAAAAAACCCCTTACTGGACATTTAAAAACCTGGCTGAGATCGTTAAAGAAGACAGATACAAGTATGCAAAGCTCATTTACAATAGTGAAGGCATTGTTGAAGCTCTGCATATCCCCGATATAAAATTACCTGAACCAGAAAAAATACCGGACGATTTTGTCTTATATCCCTCTTATTAGGTGCTAATAATTTCTGGCTATCGTCTTCGCCAGTGATGAAATTTTTCCAGCCATGATAAGATTTTTTCAGGCTTATGCGCCTGTTTCCATTGCCCTGCCACATATTTATTGGCTTCTGCCAGTGTTGGATAGATATGGATAGTGGATAGTATTTTATTTAAGCCGATACCATGACGCATCGCCATCACATATTCTGCAATTAAATCACCCGCATGCTCTCCGACAATCGTGACACCAAGAATTTTATCCTTACCGGGCACCGTCAGCACTTTGATAAAACCATGTGCTTCTTCATCCGCAATCGCACGATCCAGATCATCAATATCAAATTGACTGACTTCATAGCGAACATTTTGTTCATTTGCTTCAAGTTCGTTTAAGCCAACACGAGCCACTTCAGGATCAGTAAACGTCGCCCACGGGATCACAGAATAATCAGCTCTGAATGCTTTAAAACCGCGAAACAGACTATTCACTGAGGCATACCATGCCTGATGAGCCGCAGTATGAGTAAACTGATAGGGGCCTGCCACATCACCGCAAGCATAAATATTCGGATATTTTGTTTGTAAGTACTCATTAACTTCAATAGTACCCTGTTTGGTCAGCGGCATATCCAGATTTTCTAAGCCAAAGCCATTAACATTGGCTTTTCGACCCAGAGCAATAAGTAACTCGTCAAATACAATAGCAATTTCCTCACCCTGCTCATTGTTGCAGATAAGCCTTTTATTACCGTCAATAACTTCAAATCGCTGTGCCTGATGCCGTAAACGTAAATCAACACCTTCTTGTAAAAAACGCGTCTGTACCATTTCTGATACGTGTGGATCTTCACGTTTCATAATTCTGTCATTGCGATCCAGCAGAATAACCTGACTGCCCAGGCGGGCAAAACTCTGCGCCAGCTCACAACCAATTGGGCCTCCGCCAAGAATCATAAAGCGCTCAGGCAGAGCCTGCATCTCCCAGAGATTATCAGAGGTTAAATAACCAACCTGGTCAATACCTTCCAGAGAAGGCACAAAGGGGCGGGCACCCGTTGCTACGACAATATTTCGGGTAGTGAGGATGCGTCCATTCACCTCAACACTAAAAGGCGATATGATTGTTGCTTTACCTTGCAGGCATTCAACCCCTAATGAAGTATAGCGTTCAACTGAATCATGGGGCTCGACCTGACAAATGACTCGTTTAATACGCAGCATAATTTCTTTAAAATCAAAATTTGCCGATGTTTCCTCAAAGCCGAATTCTTTTGCCCGTGAAATATGCGATTTAAATTTGGCAGAACGAATCAATGCCTTAGAAGGCACGCAACCGGTATTGAGGCAGTCACCACCCATTTTATGCTTTTCAATCAAGGTCACTTTAGCCTTAACAGTAGCAGCAATGTATGACGTCACCAAGCCCGCCGCTCCAGCACCAATGACTACCAGATTGCGATCAAATATTTTAGGTTTATTAATGCCTTTATAGACTTGATTTGCCTGTAATGTAGTAATTATATTTTTAGCAATAAAAGGAAAAATACCCAGCAAAGTAAAGGAAATGATTAATGGCAGGGATAAAATACCGGAGGTTGATTCTAACTGACCCAGTTGAGTACCGGCATTAACATAGACCGCAGTACCCGCCAGCATGCCCAATTGACTGACCCAATAATAAGTACGCGTTTTTATGGGAGTTAAACCCATCACCAGATTGACCAGAAAAAATGGGAATACAGGCACCAGTCTCAGCGTAAAAAGATAAAATGCGCCTTCTTTTTCAATCCCTCTGTTAATTCGCTCAAGATGACTGCCAAAACGATTTTGTATACTGTCGCGAAGGAGGAATCTGGATACCAGAAAAGCCAGTGTTGCACCAATGCTGCTGGCAAAAGAAATTAACACCAGTCCCCAGATAAAACCAAAGACAGCACCCCCTATCAGGGTCAGTAAAGTGGCACCCGGTACAGAAAAGGCAACGGAAATAATATAAATAATAAAAAAACTAATAGAGACGCTAAAAGGATGTGCCTGAAAATAGTCATTAAATTGAAGCTGGTTTTCTTTTAAATATGAAAAACTAAAGTAGTGTGAAATATCAAATGTAAAGAAAGCAATCACAGCCAGAATAATCAATACTAAAATAATTAATTTCTGCCTGGATAATTTTTTTAAGGACATAAATGACTCACTTTTTGCTCAAATAGCATTTCTTATTGTAGCTGCACATTATTATAAAAAATTTGTAATTATTCAGCGTGTTTAGAAAAATAACGACGAAGTTTGGTATAAGATGGATACGCTGAGTAGTTACAAAAATTTTAGTCTCTATTATGAGAGATTAGTAGTGCGAATACTACAGATATGAACGACGGTAATTACTTAGTCTATCAACCATGTATTAATTTATTTGATATGTTAACAAAAATAGGTACTCAGTGTTTTAAGGCCGTACCTGACATCAGGTATTAAAAAAGACACTCTATAATTCTAAGCTATTGAGGGAATACTATTAAATAATAAAGGTGATGAACAAAATAAGACAGAGAATAAGTTAAACAATTTATTTTAAACAACAGGCCTGGATGAGGTCCTCTCTATGCAAACTTTCGCCTTATAAACTTGAAAAAATATATTTGCTGTAATAACCTTGTCACAAACATGGCATATTCTGTTGATATACTCCTTTTTTTAACATTGAACTAGCAAATCATTTTAATAACTTAATCAAAATTTAATTAAGTATAAAAGATTACTGATAAAATGGTAACTATTCAGCATAAATTTAAAAAAAATTGAAAAAAAAGCTTGACAGAAAAGTTATGTAATTTATTAAAACCGACATGTCTATGCAG
>JAHXHI010000027.1 GCA_025656775.1 gamma proteobacterium symbiont of Bathyaustriella thionipta | reverse complement strand
TTGTAACTTAAATTCCTGGGTATATCTTACCATTTTTGTCTCCTAATACTAAATTTTTCAGGCGACAGGTATGTTGACATAGGGGGGTATCAATGGGATCATTCACTTTCTCGGTCATTATTTTTATCTCCTGGATCTTGCTCTGTTTCATCAATGGATGTTGAAGGCTCATGGTGTTGACCCAACTGATCATAATCATCCAGTGTGTGGGTCTTAACCTGTATTTCACGGACTCGCTCGTCATCCGGCAATGATACTGGAAGAGGTGGTTTCTCCATTCTTTCTTCCCGTCTTCTTTGTAAACTCTGGCGCACCGCATTAGGATGAGGCACTTGCTTTTTCAGGGCTTCATCAACGGCCATGGTTAATTCATTGGCACCATACTGTTTAAGCAATCTCAGTAAGGTTGAGGTGATTGACCCCAGATTATCGCCTCGCAGAGCTGCACCATCAAGCAATGCTCGACACTGCGGTACTGCTTTAATCAAATGATCTTGACCACGGTGTTTACGGGCTTTGCTTTTTCTTTCAATTAAGGCTTTAATGTGCTCTGGATCTTCAATTTGCTGCCCCTTATCAAAGCTGCGTGGATGCACAGCCAGCTCCTCCTGGCCATCCAGAATACGTACCTGTTTTAATGAGGCAGTAAGGGTCAATGTTTTACGCACATGCGTATAAGGGAGTGAGTAATCATTCTTATCAAAGCGTGCATAAGGCGTCTTGCCAATTTTGACCTCAATGCGTTCATTGGTTGGCCAATGATTATCCGGCAGAGACAACAACTTTGGTTGTTCCTGCTCAAAGGCTTCTCTAACGGTCATGGTTTTGTCTTCAGGACATAAGCGATCAGCACTTTGCCCCTGGCACCATTGCTAAGCCTGAGCATTGAGATCATCTAAATCCGTGAACTCACGAGCCGCAAAGAAGTTGTTACGGATATAACGAATAGCACGCTCTACCCGACCTTTTTCATTACCACGATAAACGGCAACCGGACGGGGTTCATAATGATAATGAGCGGCAAACTCCAGCAATTGAGGATTAAAACGAATGGAATCTCCTTGTCGTTCTAATGTCGCTGATTTCAAGTTGTCATATAGAAGTACTTTGGGCAAACCTTGAAACTGCTCAAAGGCGGCAACATGTCCCCGTAAAAAATTAGCCGTTTGTTGATTCAGATAAAAGCGTAAAAATATTTGGCGACTCCAGCTAAGAACCATAACGAAAGCCATAAGAGGACGTTTTGCTTGACCAATCGTCAGATACCCAAAGTGCCCCCAGTCGATCTGTCCTTGCTCACCGGGCAATGTTTTTAGGCGTAAAAAAGCTTCTGGTATCTTTCTTGGTCTATGCTCTGCAATCAAATGCCGAAAGTGATCGGGGCCACCCGGGTAGTCTCGTTCTTTGACCATGCCATACAGACGACTGGCACAAAGATTGTGGTATTTTTCCAGTGTTTCCCTGATAAAGGGCAAATAGGGATCGATAATGGAAGTACGCAAGGTGCGCTCACTATGCAGAGTGCCCGTTGCCTGAGAGATCACACGATTAATGGCATCATGATGCACACCTAATTTTTTCTCAATGGTGCCCACAGGCCATTTTTCGACATGATAGTAGCGTAAAATTTCCGCTTCCTTTTCTTTACTGATCGTCACAATATCTCCTTACTGATTAATGAGATGTTCAGAAGACAGAATGAGGAAACCATGGTCTATTTTGTCGATGTAGAAATGACCAACGCAGGTGTTCACCACATTGACAGCCACAAAAATGACAAATCCTTCCTGATTTATTTGAAAATGCAGGCTTTTGTTGCCGGGTTGTTTCGGTTTTCTGTCCAGTGGTGATTAAATCATAGGCGACCAAACCGGATGAACCCTGATGCGTCACTTTTTCTCTTTGTCGCTAACGATAACGCTGTTGTCTGCGGGCATGTGACTGACGTCCCTTGTGGCTGGATTGATATCGATGTGCCGCTTCACGTTGCTTTTCCTGGCGAGAGTACCAGGCACATCCATCATTGCAATAGATATTGCCATGATCACAATGACTGCAGATAATGACTTGCTTGTGGCAACGTTCACAGTTATAAAGACGAGCTGAGTCACACATATTGGATATTCCAGTGCCAGAGAACTGGAAAAAAAACGGCACAAGTGAGATACTGGTACGGCTTGTACGTAAGTACGGTGGGGTTGTGGTACTGGACTTGACGGCAAATCAGATGACCAGTACCACGATCGTTCTCTGATCAATCAGTTATTTCATCATAATTCCTTTCAAAAAAACGACTTTCTGATCACGTTTCAGCTCAGAATCCAGGCAAGTATTCATCTTACCCGTCAACATCACCTCACACACCAATCATCTCATTGATAAAATTAAAAAAAGGACTACTCGGCTGACAAAAGACTCAGCCTGCGTTCCTCCTTGTTTTAAATTGAATCAATGAGACTTAGGCTTTGTGAGGCGACGATGACGGGCAAGATGAAAAAGAGGTGATCCAGTAAAAATATCAATCGTGTGGGTAAAAGAATTATTCGCCAGGGTCGATGGCTGTGGAAAGTAATATTCGCCAGATTTAGGCGGGTTTTAACCGCCGTTCACACTGATAAAAATGAGAACAAATTGATTAATTAAAAGGTTTAATTGGATTGTATTTTATAAGTTTCAGAAGATGGAAAACAGAAGGGGATTTTAATTTTACAAAATGAAGGAAGAATTTAAAGTTGATGAAGTCAGAAAAGTATTTAAATTGTATTTATATGAGATGAGCCAGGGTTAATGCTAGGTTAACTCTAAATAGAAATAAGTTTATAAATAACACATAGCAAGACATAAAACATCGGATATTTATTTTAAAATATTTTGATTTTTAATTTGTCTATTCCCCCCGTTACTGCCTAGTCAAATAGGTGTTAATAATAATGATCCTAAAGGTGTTATTTTACGGAAGGTAATTAGCCAATTAAGCCAATATCAACACTATGAAATCCTAGAGTAAAAAAATCAAAATAAGGGCTGATTACAAGAAAAGAAGGTTATAGTGGACCCCACTGTCAAGACAACACAATTAAAAAATAAGATATATAATATCCATCATCATTTCTGCTGTCATGCAGCCAGTTTTA
>JAHXHI010000396.1 GCA_025656775.1 gamma proteobacterium symbiont of Bathyaustriella thionipta | reverse complement strand
AATTTTAAGAAAGCTGAATATGATTTTGTATGGCCTTTTTTTTAGTTGAATGCTAAAAAAAGGCTATTTACGGATGGACACTAATTAATTTTTCAAACAATTAAGGATTATTACTCCCCCTTTATATCTTAATAAAAAGAGGGAGTAATAGCTTATCTCATAAGTAACTATTTTTTAGTAAACATTTAGAGTTATTACTTAAATTGCAGAACAAACTTATCAATAAATATCTGTAATTCAGATTTTGGCAGATGATTAACACCTGCAGCGGCTTTACGCCCGCCGCCACTTTCAAATTGACGGCAAAGTTCATCTGCACCGGTTTTATTATTTAATGGTGCTCTGACACTGATTAAATAGCCATTATTGCTATTTTGAGTTAAAACGGCATGTGCTCTGTCTGGAAATTGATTCACCAGTTCATTGCTATAAACACCGCTGATACGTCTGGCCCATGTTTCATCAGGCAGGATAAACAGAGCAACTTTGTCAGTTTTATATTCTGCCTTGAGATTAGAGACATGAAGATTATCTTCCTCATAGCCTGATTTTAATTCTTGATAGACAGAGTTGCTATCCTGTATTGCATCCAGTGGATTTTGGTAGGGCAGGAATTTTTTAAAAAGTTCATCTGGCGCAAAGTGTAAATCATCAATACTTGCACCATAACCATTATAATTAATGTAAATTCCTAAAGATTTTAAAAGCGTCATATCACTTTGTTTCAGCTGATGTTTATTTGCCAGAGTTTGAGCTGAGACATTCAGGTTATCACCAAAGGCACCTGTTATTGCCCACAAAGGCTGCTTGTCCTGCAAATGTTGATTTATCAATAGGCTGGTACAGGTATCGGGCTGGGTATCAATGAGCGTGGTTAGTTTCTTATTATCAGGAATATCACCGCAAAAATGATGATCAACATAAAACACTTCAGCACCATTTTTCAGGTTTCTTAAAAGATCAGAACGATTTTTATCCAGAGAAACATCAAGTACATTAATCGTGTCATCCTGGACTGCATTGACCTTTTCTAATAATTTAATATCTCGTTTAATACCTGTAATCAGCTCTGATTGACAAGGTGTTGTATGTCTCAATTGTAAAAGAGCACAAATGCCATCAGCATCACCATTAAATATATCGTATATTGTCATTTTTATTTTCCGTAAACTCTCTTTTTAAAGAAGCACATTACAATCATCAGAAGTTTCAATAAAGCCTTCTCTGAATAAATACAGATAAATTTCCTGAGCGGCTTCCATTGGGGAAAAACTACTGGTATCAATGCGAATTTCAGGTGATTCAGGTGCTTCATAGGGATCGCTGATACCTGTAAATTCAGGAATAATGCCTTTTCTGGCTTTGGCGTATAAGCCTTTACGATCACGTGATTCGCAAATATCTAATGGTGTTGCAACATGAATTTCAATAAAAGCCCCGTATTGCTCAATTAAAGAACGAGCATCGCGGCGCATTTGTGTATATGGAGCAATTGGGGCGCAAATGGCAACACCGCCATTTTTAGTGATTTCATTGGCGACAAAACTAATACGTCTTACGTTGATATTACGATCATTTCTGGAAAAGCCCAGTTCGCTGGATAAATTATGGCGGACAATATCACCATCTAATAAAGTAACTGGTCGGGCACCTAATTCAATAATTTTTGCATAAATAATTTTTGCCAGAGTTGATTTTCCAGAACCGGATAAACCCGTAAAAAACAGAGTAACACCTTGTTTACATCGTGGTGGATAAGCTCTGCTAAGTGCTTTTAGCACCTCGGGATAACTAAACCATTCTGGAACAGGTTTATTATTATGTAAATGTTCCTTAAGCTCATAATCAGACAGCATTTCACTAGCCAGATTATTTTTCTTTATTGTTGAAATAGGCAAAAATGTTTTTTGCTCGGGTACATAACGAGTTTCCTCGACGGCAATCACTTTGATACCTAGTTCCTCTTCATGACTGGCAACATAGGATTGAGCTGCAGATTGAGCATAAAATTTTTCACTAGTTTGTGGCTCTGAAAGGTCAGTAACAGCAGGAGGTGAAGCATGATTGGGCCCAATAAAAATGTGTGAACAACCAAAGTTTTTATTGATAATAGCATGCCATAATGCTTCTTTTGGGCCTGCCATGCGCATAGCCATTGGTAATAAAGACATCATGGCAAGGTTATTAGGGAAGTAGTTTTGTATTGCCTGATAACAATGAACACGGGCATAATAATCCAGATCGCCGGGTTTTGTTGTGCCGACAGTGGGGTGAATTAAGATATGTGCCTGTGCTTTACGTGCGGCCTGAAGAATAATATGCTGATGTACTTTGTGCATTGGCTGACTTGTTTGAAAAGCCATAACATTGCGCCAGCCTCTTTTTTTAAATAAGGCTCTGAGTTTTGCAGGAGATGACCAGAGGTTTTCAAAATCAAAATGAGAAGACTCTTCTGTACCTTCAATATGTCCTCCAATATAGTGTGACTGGCTGATATTCATCAAATAGTCAACACCGGGATGAAGATCTGAGCTGGTACCGTAAACAGATTCAGCTTCAATTTTTTTATCTGCTTCCCATATATCTGATATTGTTAATACCGCTGGCATAAAACCCTCGGTATCCCGTAAAGCAACTTTGTCACCAGGGCTTAATTTAGAGGCAGTTTCTGCATTTATATCTAAAACAATCGGCATGGGCCATAGCTGATTATCGGGCAATCGGGTTTTTTGTATGACAGAATCATAGGTTATTTTATCCATATAACCCCTTAAGGGTGACATTCCACCATTAATGAGCATTTCCAGATCGCATAATTGACGCTTTGTAAGAGTAATAGAGGGAAAATGTTCGGACTGTTGCTTTAATTGTTCCGCTTTGTCGTTATCAACAAGCAGGTTAACCAGTTGTGAGCTATGTGGCATTTAATTTGTCCCGGGGTAATGATAAGACGCTATAATTTTTTTAGTTTGACATTATACATTCTTATAATGTTTGTATTGTAGGAAATATCTGAACAAATACTTCGGATGAAGTTTATAAACTAACAGGGCAATCGCGCTTAATTTGATTGCCCTAGAATTTTAAGCATGTATTGGTTGTCCCAACCAGCCTTTAATCGTTTTGTCTTAATCCC
>JAHXHI010000236.1 GCA_025656775.1 gamma proteobacterium symbiont of Bathyaustriella thionipta | reverse complement strand
GCTAATAATACTTAAAATTTACGTTTAATTCAATATGATTTGTTGACATCATCAAAATGATTAAGTATAGTTATCATCATAATGATTATAATAGGTGGTGAATTAGATTATTATCTGTCTTTTATAAACTAAAACAGGAAAATATTATGATCACTTTAAACAGCGTAGAAAACAGTTTTATTCAACAGCATGTAACACTCAGTAGTATTACTCAAAAACTTGGGCTAAGTATGGACCTCAGTGATTTGGGCTGGGTTGTTAAAGATCCGCAAGATCGAACTTTGTTAATGACCAGCAAACAGGTACCCAAAGAAATTGGTGCCCTGGAAGAAAAATTGAGAAGAGTTTTTTTTAATTAGACTATAATAATGTGAGTAAGTCTGTTTACCAGGAGCATATTTTGAAAAACAGAAAAAAACTGATTATCGCTATTTCATCCAGAGCACTATTTGATCTGGAAGAAGGTCATGACATCTATATGAAACAGGGAGTTGAAGCCTATTGTAAATATCAGAGAGAACATGAAGATGATTTGCTGGAGCCGGGAGTGGCTTTTTCTCTAGTCAAAAAACTATTGTCTCTAAACGGTGAATCCTCTTCTGATATTACTCAAAGTAGTGATGAAAAAGTAGAAGTTATTTTATTGTCAAAAAATAGTGCAGATACCGGATTACGTATCTTCAACTCCATTAAAAAACATAATCTGCCTATTTTCAGGGCGGCTTTTGCCAGTGGTGAATCACCTTATCGTTACATCGAACCCTTTAGCGCAGATTTATTTCTTTCAGCAGAGCCCTATGATGTACGTGAAGCATTAGAGATGGGATATGCAGCTGCAGCAATTCTTCCTGAAGCAAGTCGTAGTAATGATACTGGACAATTACGAATTGCATTTGATGGGGATGCGGTTATTTTTTCAGATGATGCAGAACAAGTTTATCTGAACGGTGGATTAGCGGCCTTTGATGCTGCTGAACTGGCCGCTGCAAATGAACCATTGCCCGGCGGACCGTTTAAAGATTTTTTAAGTTCACTACATCAGCTTCAAACTGAATTTACCGGTGATGTATCGCCAATTCGAACAGCATTAGTCACTGCCCGTGGAGCACCTGCTCATGAACGGGTTATTCGTACTTTACGTGCCTGGGATATACGTATTGATGAGGCAATATTTTTAGGTGGGAAATCAAAAGGTGAATTTCTAAAAGCGTTTGGTGCAGATATCTTTTTTGATGATCAAACCGGGCATTGTGAGTCTGCTGCTGAACATGTGCCATCAGCTCAGGTGTTAAGTGGTGTGACCAATCAGAACTAATCTTTGTGAATTAATTGTTATAGGATAACGTATGCAAAGTACTTTCTTAGCCTGGG
Source organism: gamma proteobacterium symbiont of Bathyaustriella thionipta (assembly GCA_025656775.1). Classification (GTDB taxonomy): domain Bacteria; phylum Pseudomonadota; class Gammaproteobacteria; order GRL18; family GRL18; genus GRL18. Next base: position 1,767 of record JAHXHI010000236.1, on the reverse strand, counting down.
TTTTCAGAATGCCCTTGATCAAACGCTGGTCATTGATGTTTTGTCATAAAAAAGAAAATATTGCTGAACATTCACACCAAGTGGCTGTAGTGGCACATTTGCTGACACTTATTTACAATAAAAAAGTGGCTGTTTTAAATAATCAAATGTCTTTAAATCCTGACAGGGCAGCAACGATTGCTTTGTATCATGATCAAGTAGAAATTTATACCGGTGATACAGTGACTCCAATTAAATATCATAATCATGAATTAACACGAGAATTTAAAAAATTAGAAGTCACTGCAGAAAATTTATGCCTTGAGACCTTGCCTGAAGAATTCAAGGATGACTTTGCTGGTTTGTTACTATCAGAACAAATTGAGCCTGAATATGCCCGTATCGTAAAATCAGCTGATGTGATATGTGCTTATATAAAAACACTGGATGAACTTAAGCACCATAATTATGAATTTGAACATGTAAAACTGAACCTTGAGAAAAAACTGGTTAAACTAAAAGAACAAGTGGAAGTCAGTTATTTTGTGGATGTGTTTATGGCATCATGTGTTACTTCATTAGATAAATTAACAGATGACTAAGTTTTAAATCCACCTGTAATTGGGTAGAGAATATGACTTTATTTGTATCTTTCAAAGGTGATTATGAAAAAACTAAAAAATGAAAAAGAACTCATCAAAAAAGCCATTATCGAAGGCGTGAAATATGGTGAAGGTCGAGGTGTTGTTGAATTTGAAGCAACGGATTCAGCCAATGAAAAAATTGAATACATTTATCGGTTACTGGTGCATGATAAAGTAATACAGGCTATCCCTGAAGATCAGGTTTCTCAACTGACAATGAAGCATAAACTGGCTATTTGGGCATCAAAAATGAAATAGAAGAATGTCGAAGAACAGGTAAGAATACCATTTAAAAAAAACTGATATCTGCACTGGTACGAGCATGTTTTGCTTCGTCCAGATATTCCTGTTCTCTAATTTCGATGGTATTATTATTGGTCCTGGTGATTCTTTTTAAGTAAACTTTACCAGTAGAGGGAATGTAATAGACTTTTCGAGCATTTGTTCCCGCTATATCTTTTTTAACGACCTTTATTTTTTCTGTTTTTAAGTATTCATTAACAAAAGCAATATTTTGGGCTCCGATATCCGATAATGTTGATGTGAACATTCTTGCACCGCCAAAAATTTTGGCTTCCAGATTTTCTCTTTTTCCACCTGCACTAATAATTTTATTGATCAGTTGTTCCATAGCAAGATCACCATAACGAGTGGCTTCTGACTCATAATCATGCCAGTTTTGAGCATTAATATTCTTTTTTTCAGTAGGCAATAAAAAGTGATTCATGCCGCCAACACTACTTTTTGTATCTCTGATACAGGCTGCAACACAAGAACCAAGAACAGTCACAAGCATTTCTTCACCACTGACCACATCAAAATCTCCGGGTAGGAGCTTTATGGTATGTCTTTGAAAGCGATGATCCCAATAGAGTGACTCGTCCCTGACTGAAACATCTGAAATTCTTGCCATTTAAGTTCATCTTTGACTTGAAAGTTAACCCAGCAGTTTCACCAGAACGCCAATAAGCTGATCAGGCTTAAAGGGTTTTACAATCCATACTTTCGCTCCGGCAGCCTGGCCTGCTTTTTTCATGGCATCCGATGATTCTGTTGTAGAGGCTGTAGAATTACTCCAAAAACACCTTTTTTGACATAAAGCATAATGCTAACGATTTAATTCAGCCTTTCTCTTGAGTGGCGA
>JAHXHI010000244.1 GCA_025656775.1 gamma proteobacterium symbiont of Bathyaustriella thionipta | reverse complement strand
TGAAGTTTTGCTGACTGTTGAACAATTGCCACTGTTAAAATGAAAATTCAACTGATCAAAACTAATGTGTCGAGGTACTAGGTCTACACCCGTTACAAAAATACATTAAAGAGATAAAGACGAATTCCCAGTTCAAACAGAGGTGAGACAAAATTTACTTTATTATTAAACTGTTGATATAAAGCACTTAGTTTGTTCATGATAATATTCCTTTTTTAAATTTGTCTCCAGGGTACAATTGAGTGTTTAAGTACAACCTGGGGGAATGCGTGTTAAATTCTATTTAAGGACATATTAGTGTCTGGAAGGATTTTGTGATATTCGTTATGTTACTTGATACTATCTCGGAAAATACGTATCAGGACCGGTTGCTGCACATCAATGTGTATTGTTCATTCATGAGTTGTCATGAATTTCATATTCTATTTCTTTAATGGCCAGAACTTGGCTATAATTAAAAGAGAACGACAGCTTTAATGATAGATTCACTGACACTTTTATATAGATAGAGGCCCTTTATGAACACGATATCCCGGTTGCTAAAAAGATTATCGGTTTTCTCAGCTTGTTTGTTTTTACTATTTTGCTCCACTCAGCCAATCTATGCGGAGCTATTGCCGCAACGAGGACCTATCCCTTTTAATATCTACGATATTGATTCAAATGGCTCTATTAGTCAGGATGAATTTAATACCAGAATAGGACAACGCATGGAAAGTCGAGCTGCTCAAGGGTTTCCCATGCGAAACATGGCATCAGAACCCAATTTTAATCAATTTGACAGCGATAAAGATGGTCAGTTAAACCGGGAAGAGCTGGCCAAAGGGCAGCAGCAACAGATGCAGCAAAGACGGAAAATGAGACAAGGTCAAAACAAAGGAATGGCAGGTGCCCGTAATATGCCGCGATTTGAAGATTTTGATCAAAATAAAGATGGTGTACTCACGCCCGATGAATTTAATATCGGAATGCAGCAGCATATTCAGCAACGACGTAATATGAGACAAGGTCAGAGAATGCGTATGCGGCAACAGGGGCAGCAGCAGGGACAAAGAGGAATGAATCGTCGTAATCAGCCCAGGTTTGAGGATTTTGATGGTAATAAGGATGGTTATATCAGTGAGCAGGAATTAATTGAAGCGCGCAGTATGCGTATCAGTAACCGCATACAGCAAGGTTATCAAATGAGAAATACAGGCAATATTACGCAATTTAATGAAATCGATAAAAATTCTGATGGAAAAATATCCCCTGAAGAATTTACAGAGCAGCAAAAACAACATCAGATAGGAAGACCAAGACCTCAGTAAGTCTTTATTCATACTCTACCTCTGGTGTTAAATAAAAATATTGGGACAAAATGCTAAAAGCAATAAAAATATTCTTTGAACAACATATGACCACTGAATTAGCGGCTGATACTCAGGAACATCAGCTCAGGCTGGCAACAGCAGCACTGTTGGTTGAAATGATGAATCAGGATGAAAAAGTACTTGAAGCTGAAAAACAGGTAGTTCGCCAGTCACTAAAAGATAACTTTAATCTTAATGATGAAGAGAGTTCTGAACTTTATCAACTGGCTCATGAAGAGCTCAATAATGCAACAGATTATTACCAGTTTACAAAACTCATCGCTGCGTATTTCTCTCAGCCGCAAAAAATAAAAATGATTGAGTTACTCTGGCAGGTGGCTTATGCGGACAATCATCTGGATGCTTATGAAGAGCACATGGTCCGGCGCATTGCTGATTTGATTTATGTGCCGCATCATGACTTTATTCAAACCAAACTCAGGGTACAGAAGAAGCAAAGCTAATTCTAAGTTACGTCTCTCTAAGTCATTACTCTGCTGGTTTTCTCTGCTGATATTTATGCCAGACCCAACAACCTGAAAGGGCTGAGCTGATGCCAAAAATCAGAAAAAAGAAGGCGATTGGCGTAAAAATTTCATCTTTTAATGATAAATACAGAGAAATACTGCTGCCCAGTATTGATGCTGCAAAAGCCATTGAGCAAGAGTGGTTTTTAGCCTCTATTGTGGTGACTAAACCACCGAAAAACATGACTATAAAATACCCTAACCCACCTAATGTATAAGTAAATACTTGAGTCCAGGGCAATAAAACAGAGTATGATTTGGCCAGCGAGCCATATCCTACTAATGCCATAATAAGAATCAGCTGATTGAACAAGCCCAGAACAACAATCGTTATTACGCCATAACTAATTGCTTTTAAATAATTTTTCACATTTATCTCTCAATTAAACAGGAAAGCTTTCAGAGTAAAAACTTCAGGTGAAATGTAAGTGCTATGGCATTGAAATTCATTGACTGAAATCATGTTTCAGGAAAATAGGTCATTATTCCAGGTTAAAAAATTGTTTTAATACCGGTAGGTTGTTTTTTTGTTTCGGGTTACAATCTGCGTTTTTAAAATTATAGACATGAAGCATATGAGAAACATGATAAAACAATTTGTAGAAGCCAGATATTTTCAACATTTTATTACTTTTCTGATTATTTTTAATGGTATTACAATAGGTATGGCAACATCTAGAGATATTATGGCTGAATACGGCCTGCTTATTAATAGTCTGGATTATATGATTGTCGCCTTGTTTACGATTGAAATTAGTCTGAGGATTTATGTCCATCGTTTACAGTTTTTTAAAGATCCCTGGAGTTTGTTTGATTTTTTTGTGGTTTCAATTTCACTTATTCCTGCAAATGATGGCCTGTCAATTCTCAGGGTACTGAGAGTGCTCCGTCTGTTCAGATTACTGACGATCGTGCCGCAAATGCGTTTGATTATTTCTGCCATCTTAAGTGTGATCCCGGGGATGGCCTCAGTCTCCCTGGTGCTGCTGTTATTTTTTTATATTTTCGCTATTATCGCCACCAATTTATTCAGTATCACCTTCCCTCAATGGTTCGGTACACTGGGTGAATCGATGTATACCTTATTTCAGATCATGAGGCTGGAAAGCTGGTCAATGGGAATTGCAAGGCCGGTGATGGAAGTAAATTCTTATGCCTGGATATTCTTTGTTATTTATATTCTGATTGGTAACTATTCAGCATGATTTTTAATCTCAGATAAAATCAGGTAACTTTTTATCAAATAACAATTCCAATGCAAGACTTGAACTTACA